>CAZUGK010000090.1:0-16224 GCA_964619815.1 uncultured Clostridiaceae bacterium
TTTAAGTACATACCTTCTCCTCCTTCTTAGTCTCACGGGACTATTATTTAAAGGTTAACCATTTTGGGTAGAACAAATACGGCGGCAGCCGTATTTGCCGCCCATGCGCCTTTTTCGAGTATGTGAGAAAATTTTGGCGCGGGCATTTAAATCATGCTTTTTTATTGCATAGGAAAGTGCAACTTTTCTATGCAATAAAAAAACCTTCCTGCCTGTGTGCATGAAGGTTAGACTTATCACATAAATATACTATCCAACACCTTACTAGCCTCACAGGACTAAATTAAAGGCAATCTTTTTATTAAAGATAGCATAATAAAGAATTGTTGTCAATACTCCAAAAAAATGCTGAACAGTACTCAGCTATATGTATTAGCTTTTATTTCACCTGCTTCAATATTTGTTACAAAATATTTCTTTTTGACTTTTTTTCAAATTACTCCCTAAATTCCCGACCCACCTGCGTATTCTATATCAAGCACCAAAATACAGCATGAGCAAGAAAGGAACAAGGAGGAAATCTTATGTTAAACAAAAAGTTAATGTCACTAGGAATTGCAGTAGTATTCACACTCTCTTCCTTAACCACTACAGTTTTTGCAGCGGATTTTAAAATTCAAACTAAGGGTTCTAATGTAACTATCAAGTTCGACAACCCAGGTAAAGGTAAAGGAAACGGAAATGGTAATCACAATGACAATGACGATGACAACGACAACGATGATCACAAAAACAACAATGGAAAGAAATACAAATTTAATGATTCTCAAGATGTGATCTGGGCTCTCAATGCAATTGAAAAGCTGGCCGGTAAAGGAATAATCGGGGGCGTTGGTCAGGGAAAATTCGCACCTCAAAACAAAGTAACACAGCTGGAAGCACTTGCAATGGTCCTGAGGCTTACAGGAGATAACGATGAAGCAGATAGCAGAAAGAATCAGGTACACCCCAAATATAAAGGGATTATGTCCTCATGGGGCATGGGATATATCTTCGTTGCTATAGAAAAGGGAATTCTTCTCCCGGAAGAGCTTAGCGGCTTCAATCCCAACACTCCTGCAAAGCGTCACGAAATAGCAAAATATATTATCAGGGCAATGGGTAAGACTGATGAAGCATTGAAACACATGGATGAAGAGCTTACCTTCAAAGACAGCAGTGCTGTACCGGAAAAATCAGTCGGCTATGTATACTTAATAAATGAATTGGAAATCATGGTTGGCAATAACAATATGTTCAAACCGATGGAACCTGTAACAAGAGCCGAGATGGCTGTATTGCTCGATAGAGCCGAAGGAGATTTCACCCTTCCGGACACTGATAACAGAAAGAACAACACAGTATTTGTTTCAGCAGATACCAATGATAACGAAATTACAGTAAAGGTTAAAGGGACTTCCGTCACTTATGATGTTCTCGAAGGTGTCCAGGTATATAAAAATAACTCCTTCCAGACTCTCGAGGACCTTGTAGCAGGCGATGTACTCCAGCTTACATTAAATGACAGCAAGAAAGTAATATTCATTGAAGTTGTAAAGGAAGCTTCAGAAGATGATAAAGAAGAAACAGCAGTATCCTTCAGCGCAGTGTCATACAGCAATCTTCCTGAAGTACTCCAGAATGAGGTTAACGACCTTAAATCCAAGGAGAACTATAGAGCTTATAAATACAACGGCTATATATATCTTCTTGCTGCAATGGGTAAGCAGAATACCGGCGGCTATGATATAGATATACAAAAGGTAACAAAGGTACTTAATGACGGCGAATACACTATAGAAGCCGTTGTTGATACAGACGAACCGGCATCCGGCTCATATAACACTCAGTCAATCACCTACCCATACAGTGTAGTTAAATTTAAGAGCTTTGACAATATAGAAAATGTAGTATTCCTTGATAAGGATAATGATGAGCTTGCTGATGTAGAAATAGCAGATGTAAACGAAGTATCTACTGTAGAAGGCCAGATATATGACATCGTTACAAGCAGCAGGACTATAAAGGTTGAAAAATCAAATGGAACAAAAGTAAGCTATGTCGTTCCCTCCAGTGCGGAAATCATAGTAAACGGTGATGACAATGCCGTATTCTCAGACCTTGAGGAAGGCATGAATGTAGAAATTGAAATAACAGATGACAAAGTAACAAAAGTGACTGCAGAGGACAGTGAAGCAAATGAGCTTTCATTTGAAGCTGTTGATTACAGCGATCTGTCAAGCAGATTGAAGGAACAGGTTGACTACCTCAAGCTTGCCAAGAACTACAAGGCTTATGAATATGGCGACTATGTATACCTTATAGCCACAATGGGTAAAAGGACTTCAGATGACTATAAAATTGATATAAACAACGTATATAAGGTTGAAAACGGCAGCAAATATACTATAAAGGCTGAAGTAGAAATTGATACTCCATCATCAACCAGCGGCAATGTCACAGTATACCCATACAGCATAGTAAGGTTCAAGAATTTTAACAATATTGACGGAGTAAGATTTGTAGATGAGGATAACGATAAGCTGGCTGAGACAAAAATTGTTGCACTTGACGAAGCAGTTGCTGTAGAAGGTACAATTAGCACCATCACTTCAAGCAACAGAACTATAAAAGTACAGAAGTCCAATGGCTCAATCGTTACCCTCACTATACCAAGTGACGCTGAAATTACAGTTAATGATAACGAAAATGAAAGCTTCTCAGATCTAGTGAAAGGCATGACGGTAAAGGTAGAAATAATCGATGAAAGAGTTGCAAAGGTTGTAGCGAAGGATACATTGACAGAGGTTAAAGGCACTCTTACAGGCATAAGCATCAGCACTGAAAAGAAAATAACCTTGAAGGTCGGCAGCACTACCAAAACATATACAGTCGCTTCAGATGTCGATGTAATCATTGACGGAGCAACTGCAAGAGTTGAAGACTTCAGAGTCAACGATGAATTAACCTTGAAATTCACTAATGGCCTCCTGGTCGAAATAGAAGCAAAATAAAGCGACTGAAAAATAGAACATATCCAACTCTCAAGGCAGCCAAAATCCTGGCTGCCTCTTTTTTTATCCATACTCCCTCCTTACGGATGTCCGCCCCTGCAACCATTCCCCCGGACCTCGTACCTCGCGACCCCGTACCAAATTTTATTAATATTGTACGTGCACTCAAAATACTATATGTATTATAGATGTTTTATAAGGAGTGGATAAGCGTTGAAAAAACTCACATACATACAGGGGGCTTTCATTCTTACTTTGACTAATCTTATTACGGGATCCCTTTCTTTTATATATAGAGTATTTCTTACAAGGGCTATCGGTTCTGAAGGCATAGGCGTGTATCAGCTGATTCTTCCTTTATATACCCTCTGCATCACCCTGGTCTCCGGTGGAATAACAACAGCTGTTTCAAAGCTCATTGCAGAACAGACGCCAAGCCGCAACTTCAGAAACATGTATAAGATTCTGAGAATCTGCGGAATTATCATAGGTGCATGGAGCCTTCTGCTCTGCATTCTGATATTCTTTAATGCAGAATATCTTGCCAACAATGTGCTCAAGGACAGCAGGACATTTCTGGCAATTATGGTATTTACCCCTGCAGTATTCTTTATTTCTTTCAGTGCTGTATTAAAAGGCTATTTTTACGGCATCCAATATGTCAACCCTCCCGCTTATATTGACATATTGGAGAAGCTAATCCGGCTGGGAGGACTTCTCCTCACTACATATTTCCTGCTCCCCTTCGGAATTGAATATGTCTGCGCAGGTGTTATGGCTGCAATGGCTACAGGAGAGCTTATCAGCCTGGCTCTTTTATACTTCAGCTATAAAATAAAAAGGACCCCTGTTACGGTCCAAACCAGAGTAGATTCAACTGTCCGTATAATAAGTAAAGTGTTGAAAATGGCCTTGCCCCTGTCCTTCAGCGGTGCTTTGACAACAATCATGGACATGGTAATTGCCATTCTCGTACCAATGCAGCTTCGTGCAGCAGGCTACAGCAATTCGGATGCCCTATCCCTTTACGGACAGGTAACAGGCATGACAATGCAGCTGCTTTTCTTTCCTTTTATAATAGTATCCTCTCTTGGTGTCACACTGGTTCCTGCAATAGCCTCTTCTTACGCTTCAGGCAACTGGACGGCACTAAACAAGAAATGCAATGATTCTATGAAAATTACATCAGTTGTTGCCTTTGCTTCTACCGCCTTTTTTATGATTTTCCCCTGGGAGCTCTGCCGGATATTCTTCAAATATCCCGAAGCAGGCAATTTGCTTTTCTGGATGGCATTCGTATGTGTCTTCGAGTACTGGCAGTTTACTCTCTTTGCAATTCTTAACGGAGTCGGGAAGCAGCATATTGTACTAAAAAACTCTATCCTGCACATTGTTATATCCGTCGCTTGCTCATACTTCCTTATACCGATACCCACCGTAGGAATATACGGATATATAGTTGGCTTCTGTGCAAGTGCTATATTGGTATGCATTTGGAATTTCATAGATTTGAAGCGTACCGGCCGGATACGCATAGATTACTTCAATGTAATAATAAAGCCCTTTGCAGCTTATATAGGAATGGTTGTTGCCGTTATGAGCTGCAATCTGTACCTTATTGAAAGGGGCGTCCATAGCTTCAACATGACAATATCAAGCCTGGTAGGCCTCATCTTTTTCTTCCTGGTACTCATCCTTACAGGCACTTTCACTCCCAAACAGCTGAAGAGCATCTTTGCCGTCAAGTAATTGCATTGTCCTGAGCCTCTGCAATAAAGGTGCCTCTAAACTATCGGGTACCTCAACGAGATGTGCTGATACTACTCTGCTGTACAGTGCAAAATATCCTGCAAATATCAGGCTCACAGCAGGGACAAATATGACTGCGTCAATCAGGCCATGCACCGCAATTCCTGCTGTACAAGCCATAAAGCCCTGCACTATGTAAGCTTCTTCCTTCACTGCCCGTGTCTTTAAAAGCCTGTAACCCTCCAATACCTTCCTGATAATTAAGTTTATAAAAGCGCACAATCCGACAATGCCCAACTCGGCTGCCACCTGCAGGTAAATATTGTGGCTGTGCAGTATGTACCTGTACAGCTTATCCGAACCGCTGGAGAGATAATACCATGTAGTGCCGATCCCATTCCCAAAGATAGGGCTCCCGAGGAACATATTCCATGCAGCCTTCCATATTTCCAGCCTGTAAAGACTGCTGCTGTCGCTGTATAGCGCTCCTAGTCCGGCCCTGTTTGCATGTCCTGCAGAATTCATTGTAAAAAATGCTGCAGCCATTGCTGCCAAATATATGACAATTCCTTTTTTACGTTCTTTAAGCAGGCTTAGTGTAAGCATGGCTGCCGCAAAGGCAGCAAAACCTCCCCTGGAATAGGTCAGCAGCAAGCATATTGACGATAATATGATATTTATTGAAAGCAGCATATCCTCCCTCATGCTTCGGAACCTTGAAAGAGCAAATGAAAGATTAATGGAAAGGAAGGCAGCAAAAATATTGGGATTATAAAGCGTAGAATAAACCCTCGCAAGAGTGCCGAAGTTCTTGACATCTACCCAGCTTTTCTCCATTTTCAGATTTCCGCTTGCAAACTGGTATATGCCGTAGATACAAGCCAAAAGGCAGGCTATATTCAAGGCATTGTAATACTTCTTCAAATCAATATTCTTCAATTCAACAGCCAACACGAGGTAAAAGCCGGCATTAAGGCATATCATCACAGCACCTGCGATGCTCATCAGTTTATCCTTTGAATATATTATTGACAGGAGGACGCTGAGAAGCATAATAACAACTGCCTTGTCTGCTCTAAGCTCTGCAAGTATCTGCCTGGATTTTCTGGCTTTTATGGCTAAAATAAATACTGCTATAACAGAAAAGTATGCCCCCACCGGAAATAGTACCGAAAGCAGCACCACTATCAATAAACTCCATTTTAAGGCTTTATTTATCATTGGAATTACTCCTTGTATGCTATTTCAACTCTTCCATTATAATGCCTCTGGAGTTTGTTTACAACAAAAAAACACTGCTATCAGATGCAAAAAGGCTGCTGACAAATTGTGCTTATCAGCAGCCTGGCCCCTCCGGTATATGAGTAGTTCGTTAAAGCTGTGGCTTTACCTATTTTCATGTTTCTTATCTTTTTCTGCAATTATACCCCTTACAACACGCAGTGCCCCACCTGCATTTGAGGAGTAACCATCTGCTCCGATCTTTTTTGCAAATTCCAATGAAACGGGCTTCCCACCAATAATAACCTTAAACAAATCTCTTTTTCCCTCTTCATTTAAAAGCTTAATAACCTCTGCCATGTTATCCATGGTAGTAGTCATAAGAGTTGATACTGCAATAACATCAGCCTTAAACTCTATTGCCATATTGACAAATCTGCAGGCCGGAACATCTCTTCCCAGATCCAAAACATCAAACCCGGCACTTCTTATAATTAAAGCTACTATGTTTTTACCAATATCATGGGTATCTCCAAAAATTGTACCAATTACAATTCTACCCTTTGATTTTGCTTCTTCTACCTTGATATGCGGCATAAAAATCTTCATCGCAGCATCCATTGCATCAGCACACATCAAAAGCTCCGGTATAAAATATTCCTCTGCCTCGTATAAGTCACCGGCCCTGCCCATTCCATACACCAACCCATGTTCTATGGCTTCTAATACATCCAATTTTTCATCTACTATTCTTTGGGCAATAATCGAAGACTTAGCTTCATCCATTTCTACTACTGCATCAGCCAACTGTAAAAATAATTCCGACATTTATGCCCTCCATCCATAAAGCAAACCTTTTTCCACCTATAAGAGCTTCAGCACGTATATTTTATCAACTTTAGCATTTTCAGCATTTATACATCTATGTCCAATATATTTTATATTTTTATTTTGTGCCAGCTCTACCAATGCCTGTGCATAGCTATTACTAAAACAGCTTATTGCTTCCCTGGTTACAAAACCATGCCTTTCAAGCTGATATGAGGTTCTTGGACATATATGCACTATGCTTTTGTCCAGGTTGGATTCAATTTCCTTTAGCAGCTTAACAGTGTATTTAAGTACGAATTCCCTGTAACGCCCTTCTCCGATAACCTCCGCCAATGCGGACGGCTCAGCAAGGGATATAATATTCACACCTTTGTTTAAAGCAGAATTAGTATAAGCTGTCAGCGTTTCAGTAACTTTTTTTAGTGCTAAGTGCATTTCATGCTCGTGTTTATAAAGCCACTTAAAAAGTGTATTTGAATCCATATTTTGGAGCAGCGCTGAAAAAGGGCCCAGCACCCTTAGAATAGTTTCCTCCTTGTCGGCTAATTCAATGCTGTCAAGTGTAGCCTCAAATTCTTCCCCACAATAAACAGCTTCAGCTATTTTCGACAATTCTTCAATAGATGTCTTTGGCTGTACCTTTATCTGAGATATGAAATCCACCGGCAGCTTGAGAAACCTGCTCTTTTCCTTATCCCTTATTATTCTGGAAGCATTTAATATGTTTTGAGGCGTAGCACCACTATTTAAAATGCTTATTACATCTGTATCCTTACAATATGAATTCTCAAATTCGAAGCAGAAATTATTCAAATTTGCAGCCAGTTCACCCATTATTACCCACCTGCCGTTAAAAATTTAATTCTCTTACAAAAACCTTGTCAAAATCCTTTTGATTAGCAAGCTCAATAACATCTATTTCTTTTACCAGGCTATTCATTGATTTTCGAAAATCCGTATTAAGCAGAAATGCTTCTCCGCCGGTCTTGGAAGTATTTCCAATGAAGCTTATTTTCCCCTTGAACTCCTTTGGCAGCAAACCAATGTTTAATAAGCTCTCTTCCCTTAAGTGAAAACCAAATGAGCCTGCGATTTCAACGGTCGCAACCTCCTCTGCCTTAACATTCAAACTAAGCAGAAGCATTTCAACACCGGCACGTATTGCACCCTTTGCCAGCTGGACTTGCCTTATATCCTTGGAAGTTAAATAGACCTGGGGCGCTGCTTCAAAGCAAAGCTTGCCATCCTTCAATACCATTTGCTCTTTTAAATTTTCACTATATGCACCAATGGAAGGTGCAATAAATCTACCATTTGCACCTATAACCTGTGCCTTAACCAACTCCCCGACAATGTCCAGAAGCCCGCTTCCGCATATGCCTGTTGCTTTTACATCCCCAATGGTATGGGTCTTTATTTCTCCACTATCCTCAATTTTAAAATACTCCAATGCGCCCTTTCCCGCTCTCATTCCATAGGCTATATTCATTCCCTCAAAGGCAGGGCCTGCTGCAGTTGATGTTGCCGAAAGCTTGCCTTCATTTGCAATTACCATTTCTCCATTTGTACCAATATCTATGAACAGAGTAATGCCTTTCTTTTTATCCAGCTGTGAAGCCAGTACCCCTGAAGTAATATCAGGCCCCACATAGGCTGAAATAACTGGAGGCAGATAGATTAATCCAAATGGTGAAATACTCAGCATTCCAGCAGGTATATTATTTCCTCCGAATATCTGCGGCGTATAGGGGTATTTGCCTAATGCCGCAGGATTAACATTGCATGCTAAATGAATCATAGTGGTATTACCGCTGTATACGACCTCATATATATGCTGCCGGTTAATTTTTGCATCCTTTGAAACAGCCTCTATCATTCTGTTTAGCTCATCAGTAATGCTATTATACATAATTTCCAGGCCCTTGGGACTGGATGCAAATTTTATACGTGTCAGCACATCCTGTGCCTGCATGCTTTGTGGGTTAAGTGCCGATACTGAACTAATTTCCTCTCCGGTTAAAAGATTTATAAGAGCAGTAACCAGTGTGGTTGTACCAATATCAACGGATAATCCGTAGGCTTGCAATGATGTATCGCCGGGTTCTTCACCAATAACAGTTTCACCTGCAAATACCCTGGTTTTCTCACCATCAAAACGCTTGGTTATATTGCTTTTTATATCATAGGAGAAGCTCCTGCCATCACTCAATATTTTTAGAGTTTTATTCTGAGAGGCAGTATTTTCTGTTATAACCTCTATATCCTCATAAACCTGTGCCTGGCATGCAAGAATATAACCGGCTTGTCTTTCCTCAGGCTTCAAATGGTGCCTTCCTTCCTTTGAGACAACACTTGATTCACTAAGATCCACAACCTTCACCTTGCATTTGCCGCAGGTTCCCGCTGCATTGCATGGTGCTTCAATAATTACTCCTGCTTTTCTTGCTGCTTCTAATATTGTTTCACCCTTATTAATACTTGATATTGTACCTTCCGATATGAAATTAACCTTTACCATTATTAAAACCGTGCCTTTCTGGTTCATGCCAGATAAGCATAAAACCATATACCTCTATTTATCTATTACTGCTTTTGTAAATGCCTTAATGTTTTCAAGGGGTGTTGATGTGCTTAGTCCGCAAGCCGGAGCTATAATATTTATCCCATCAGCCAATAGCCTTTCAGCCTGCATGTGTATTTTGTCTGGTGTACCAAACTCAAGTAAATAGGTACTTAAATTTCCCATTGTTGCAACATTGGGAATTTCTGTTTTTATATTTTTCAGGCTGACAAATGCATCAACACTCAGCGCATCGCCATGAAGCATTGCGATTTGCTGCTTTACAGCTTCCATCCTTCCACAGATATGCACTATTACAGGTACGTTCGTTTTATGCAAACTATCTACAATCTTGTTTAAATAGGTTACAGCATATTCTTCAAACATTTTAGGGCCTAGAATTTCACCTGTTGCAGTTGGATCTGCAATTGAAATTACTGCAGCACCGTTATCTATCATCAACTTTGCATATTCAATTAAATGGTCGCAAACGTAATCAATAAATTTGTGCGAAGCCTCAGCCTCACGCCTCAGCCCCTTCAGAAACTGCATGGGTTCAACAAGTGATGCAGAAGTGCTGAGAGGGCCTGTAAGGCTCCCTATTACAGGAATATCACTATTATTTCTTGATAAATTGTATATGGATTGTACAACTGCAGCAACACGATGGTTTTTACTCATAGCACCCCGCGACAGAAAGCTAACCTCCTTAACTGAAGGAAATACCTCCTTTTTAATTTTAGGCTCACATTCAAGGGAACCGTAGTTAATCTCGCTTCCAAGCACCTCAGCTTCAACTGTCATGCAAAATGGGATACCAAAGTTTTCAAAGGATGTATAACTTTGAACATCTTCTGATAAAGCTGTCATAAGCTCCTGGCTCAGGTGAGCTGAAGGCAGGGTATGGCCTGTTTTCTTCATGATTTCTACTATAGCAGAGTTCATCATACCTCCAGGACAAATAACCGGAGGACGGTCAACCGGCTGTTTGTCCAGTGTCCTCAAAAGCCTTTCCTTTGGCGATAACGCAGCAGCCATACTATACCTCTTCTCCTACAATTTTTTTGCAAAGCCTTACTGCATTTGCTGCATCTTTCGAGTATCCATCCGCTCCGATTTTATCTGCAAAGCCTTGTGAAATAGGCCCTCCGCCTACAACTACCTTAAACCGATCCTTAATATCCTGTTTCCTTAGAATTGTTACTACATCCGCCATTGCATCCATAGTTGTAGTCATAAGTGATGAAATCATAATTATTTCCGCCTTTTCCTCAATAGCTCTGTCTACAAATGTTTGTGCAGGAACATCACGGCCTAAATCAATCACGTTAAAATTTGAGGTTTCAAGCATCAGCTTTACGAGATTTTTGCCGATGTCATGGGTATCCCCTTCAATTACACCAATAATAACCTTATGCTTCTCCCTTAATCCAGTAACCTTAATATGGGGTTTAAGAATTTCAACACCAACATTCATAGCATCTGCACACATCAAAAGCTCCGGCACGAAGTATTCTTCCTCTTCGAAAAGCTTTCCTGCCCTATCCATGCCATTTGTCAGGCCCTTATCTATAGCCTCAAAAGCATCAATTTTTTCTTCAATTGCCCTATATGCCAGTTCTTCAACCAATTCCTCATCCATATCAACTACTGCGTCGGATAATTTCTGAAATAACTCGCTCATAAATAAACCTCCAAATATTACTTGATATCGTTATTATAATTATGTGCAACCTCTACCATTGCAAATATATTCTCCAGTGGTGTGGAAACAGGTATATCACAGCCGGGCATCAGTACATAGCCTCTACCTTCTGAAGCTTTTCGGCAGCATTCCTGTGCTTTATTTCTGACCTCTGCTGCAGAACCCTCCAGCATTACCCTGACAGGGTCAATGTTACCGGCAAGGGCCGTTCTACCTTCAAGCTTCGCCTTTGCAGCCTCCAGATCCACCTTATAATCCACAGAAAATAAATCCGTATCGATTTCATTTATAAAATCCATTATTTTTTTTGTATTTCCACAAATGTGGGTCATCCTGGCAACAACCTTATTTGATATTTCATTGTTATTTCTTTTTAAGGCCGGAGCTGCAAGGCTTTTAAACATGGCTGGAGATATTAAGTCGCCTGATGATGTTGGCTCTGATTGGCATATCAGTTCTGCACCTGCATCGGCAAAAAGGCTCAGGTATTTTAATACAAAATTTGATGTGTTATGCAAAATATGCTGTGCAGCAGCAGTATCCCTCATACATATTTTCATAAAACCTTCCAATCCATAGAGAAGTCCTGCCAAGGTAAATGGCCCCCATTGACTCACGCCGATCAGATATTCATTTCCAACTTCATTAGCAATAATTCTTGTAGCATTTAATAAATTTCCTATTTCCCTACTATTTTCAATCAGGTTGATATTTAATTTATCAATATCATCCGGAGTGTTAAGCAGCGGTTTGTTCACACTACTTGAAAAACCAGGTTTGTCAAAGGTAACATCTGCACCGAGTGCTTTAAGTATGAGATTATTACAGCCTGCAGCTGTCCATATTAAATCCATATTCAATATTTTATTTGTATTAATTACAAACTCCGAATTTTTTTCCGGTGATAAATTTATAAAGTCATCAATCGTCATATTATTTCTACTGTATTCCCATATACCACTTGAAAGCAGTATGACAGGTATGCGTGGCGCAGCTTCAAATCTCAATGCAGCTAGAATGATTTCCTTGCTGTTCAAATGCAGCTCTCCTTTCAAAAATATTCATTTTCATTTATTATCCATATATCAAATTACAAAGTATATAATTCATATATGTTTACTATGTTATATGTTTCTATGCTAATAGTTTATTCCATCGATTTGCTTATGTCAACATTTTTTATGATTACTACATAGGATTTTTAAGTTAAAACTTAGTTTATATATGAGAACTCTCTAATATATCAAGAACAAAGGCGGCTGCGGCCGCATTTGAAGCCCATGTGCCATATCCTTCTGCAATGAGGAAATTCTGGCACGGGCACTTAAATCAAGGTTTTTTTATTGTATAGGAAAGTTATACTTTCCTATACAATAAAAAAACACTATGTTCAAACACAGTGTTTTCAAATATTCATATGAGTAAACCTATAAGCCGGGTTCTGTATTAGACGATCATCTATCTAGGCTTGACGTCACCGACAAGCTCAAGCGACCTTACCCGGAGACGGAACGGGCCGTTCCTGCCAAAGCTTTCGCCTTGACTGTCTCTCTATTTGGTCTTGCTCCAGGTGGGGTTTACATAGCCGGTTAGTTACCTAACCGCTGGTGAGCTCTTACCTCGCCTTTCCACCCTTGCGGCAGCAGGCTGATGCCTGCTGTTTCGCGGTATATCTCTGTTGCACTATCCTTGGAGTCGCCTCCACCGGGAGTTACCCGGCACCCTGCCCTCTGGAGCCCGGACTTTCCTCGTATACATTGCTGCACACGCGATCATCTGGTTTACTCAGGAATTTTTATTTTGTTTTGCTTTAGATACTTATTATATATCCAATTACCGACACAGTCAACATGATATATCTGACTGTTATGTATATGGCATGCAATTTTTTAAAAATTAATATAGTATCACGGATTGCAGAAATACAAGAGCCTGCCGCAGCTTTGACATCTTAGACTCTGACTGCCGCTTTTCAAGGCTTCATACTCCATGGCAGACACTCCCATTTTGCAGCCGCTGCATATTCGGTTTTCAACCCTGGCAACAGGGTCAGGATGTGCTTTCAGAATCCTGTTGTATATTTCGTAGCTTTCCTTATCAATACCGCTTATCAGGCTGTCAATCCTGGGACTAAGCTCTGACCTTTGTGCTTCCAGCTCCAATATTGCCTTTTCAGTACTTTCTTTATTGCTTAAATATTTTTTCTTTATGAATGCCAGTCGTTTTTTTGTCTCGGTCAGTTCATTATTAATATTATCTGCTTCATTAATAAGCGTTATTACATTGTCTTCTGCCGCCTGCTTCTTCTCCTCAAGAGCCTCAAGCTGTTTTTCAATGTTTTCCAGTTTTTTCACTGTATTTGTTTCTCTGCTGAATTTGATTTCCTCAGAAGCTTTTTTATTGTTTTCCAGATTCTTTATTTCATTGACTTTTGTCTCCTGTTGATACGAGTTTCTCCTGAGTTTTTCCTCACCCTTCTGATATTCCTCTTTCAGCCTTTGGTATTCATCCTTAAGCTTTTTTAAACTCGTTGATTCCCGAAGCTCCTTAAGCTTCTTTTCTACAATTCCCATTTCCCTTTGCAGATCCTGCAATTCATAAAGTAATGGCAACTTCATCAAACCATCTCCTTGCCTAATAATTATTGAAAAAAAATAAGAATAGTAATGCTATTCCTATAAAACTCTTAAAATTTCAGTGTTTGCACTTGACTCAACCACATCCACGTCAAGCTTAAGCTCATGAAACTTTCCCTTCAAATATTCTGTTATGTACTTTACCATGATTTTTTCTGTAGCGTAGTGGCCTGCATCAATTACACACAAGCCCATTTCCAGTGCATCAAGGATCCCATGATACTGCATATCGCCTGTCACAAGCACGTCTGCTCCCGCGAACCTTGCATCGCTTATGAACTTATTGCCTGAACCGTTCAGCAGCGCAACTTTTTTTATTATCCTGTCAGGGTCTCCTGCATATCTTATATGATCGGCGCCCAGCAAGGTTTTCACATTTTCAGCATATATGGACAGCGTTGTTTCCTTCTCAAGCTCGGCAATTCTTCCAAGCCCCATAACCTGGCTTTCGTTTTTTGTTTCGTATATGTCATAAGCTGCTTCCTCATATGGATGAGCCTTCAGCATCTCCCTGACAACTTTGTTCAAAAGCTTTTCCGGCACTATAGTCTCCACCCTGAATTCTTCTACACTCTCCATTCTTCCCTTCGTGCCTATAAAAGGTTTAGTCCCTTCCTGAGGTTCAAAGGTGCCTATTCCCTTTGTCCTGAAGGTGCAGCTGCTGTACTTGCCGATATAGCCTGCTCCCGCACTGCACATTGCATTCATGATCTTGTCTTCGTATCCGGAAGGCACATAAACAACAAGCTTCAAAAGCTTCTCCCTGTATGTCTCCTCTATGACAACCGAATCAGAAAAGCCCAGTTCCTGTGCAAATATATCATTCAAGCCTCCAGCCACAATATCATAGTTGGTATGCATACTGTATAGTGCTGTATTGTGTTTTATCAGGCTTAACAGCTTTCTGCCTGTAGCTGTGTCTGAATTTACCCTTTTTATCCCGCTAAAAATCATGGGGTGGTGTGAAACTATCATATCCACATCCCTGCCGATTGCTTCTTCTACTACCCACTCCGGCACATCAAGACAAACCCTCACCCTGCTTACTTTCTGCTTGCCGTCTCCCACAAGCAAGCCTACGTTGTCCCAGCTTTCAGCAAGCCGCCTGGGAGCCAGTTCATCTAATATACCGGCTATAGTCTGGCATTTTACTGTACCCACTTCAATACCTCCAAGTAGTAATTAATCAAAGCTCTGCATTCTTCAGCCCGTTCCCTGCAGCTTTCAAAATCCATGCCCTCCAGGGCTGCCAGCACCTTCTCCAATTCATCTGTTTTTCTGTTTATATATTCAGCAGCAAGAGGATGTTTTTTTTCTATTATTTTTTCACCCACAAGCATCAGCCCTTTTGCCTCTCTTGCTTTGCCAACCGGCTTTGCCCATATTACTTCATATATCCTGTCCTGCTCTTTAACCAGTTCCTCATCAATTATATCAAAACCATGCTCTATAAGCCATTTTCTCACCTTATCAGAATCCCTCATTGGCTGGAGAACCAAAAGTCTGGCGCTTTCCGCAACTTCCGCATCCTTGTCCAATATGTCCCTTATGAGGATTCCTCCCATACCGGCTATAACAACTACTTCCGCCTCTCCCGGCTTTAGTACCTGAAGGCCGTTTCCCCGGCGTACATCTACCTTTGCTTCTACCTTGCTGCCTCTAAGCCTCTTTTTTGCTATTTCTACGGGACCGCTGTTCACATCAGTAGCAATGGCACTTTTTACCCTATTATTCAATACAAGATATATAGGAATATATGCATGGTCTGAGCCAATATCTGCCATTGTCTCAAAGCCTTCTATGCTGTCTGCAATAATTTTTAACCTCGGAGAGAGTAACAAAATCATCATCCTTTTCTCCGGCACGTGCCTCGTGCTTTGAGCTAAGCTTCGAAGCCTTGCTTAAGTCCTCGAAACCCCGTAACCTCGCAACCTCGAAACCACACCGCTCTTTACCTATAATTAACACAAATCGTCTATAATATTATACTACACTTTATTAATTTTTTTATTAATAATTGAGAAAAATATTAGTAATATTGAACGCACAAAAGAACTTACTTTGGGCAAAGTGCGGATTCAATAAAATCAATGAAACATTTCGCGAAATTTGAACTTAAATTTAATGTGTTTTTCGCGAAATGCTTGGGGAGTGAAAAGTATGAGTAAAAATATCCATATGAAGCCTGACATCATTCAGAAGTTCAGCTGGGGAGGAACTACAAAGCAATGGGAGGATGAGGCTGAAAAGCTATCCAACCAGCTTGAGACCATGCAGGTTATAAACAGCGTGATAGAAAAGCAGGATTGCGAGAGCGATGTTAAAACACCTCCAGGTGGAGGAAATAAGTAAAAAACCTGATACATTTGTATCAGGTTTATCTTTTTCATAAATGGTGGGCCTTCAGGGACTCGAACCCCGGACCAACCGGTTATGAGCCGGTTGCTCTAACCAACTGAGCTAAAGGCCCAAATTGGCTCCCCAAGTTGGACTCGAACCAACGACCCTGCGGTTAACAGCCGCATGCTC
>CAZUGK010000091.1:0-16217 GCA_964619815.1 uncultured Clostridiaceae bacterium
TTCAATAGCAGCGTATTTGTTCTCTGATGCTGTATTCAGAAGTATGTTTTTTTCATTCAAAATAAGTCTGTTCATCAACTTTCCTCCCTGTTGATTATTTCTATAAGTTCATTTCTTATATCCTTAATATCTCCGAGTCTCAATACGCTGATAAAGCTTTTATCTTCTACAAGGGATGCACTGATTTTTCCAAGCAGCTCCAGAATATAATCGCTTTCATGCTTCCTTGCAAGCATGACCAGTAAAGTATCCACATTTTCAACAGAAAAACCGGCACTTTTCATTTCAATAAAATGCTCAAGCCTGAAAACTCCTACAAAAGGTGCATCGATTTCTTCAGTCCTTATATGTATTAGTGCTACATGACTATTTGGAATGACTACACTGCCCTTTTCCTCTCTTATTCTTATCTGATTCTCTACCGTCATGCTTTCTGCTATTAAATTGGAATCATATAGCTCATGCACGATCTCTTTTATTGTGTTTTGAATATTGTCGGATGAAATACTCTTTAGCTTGAAGCTTTGAAGCATTTTATTCGCTGCACCATAATCCTCTTCTGCCTCTGCTGTGTCATCTGCCAAATTCACGGGTACTGTCTTCCTTAAATTCTTGTTTTCCCCAGCTTTGGTTTTGATCAAAGCACCTATTCTTTCAATATCCTTACCAGGAAGAAACGGTGAAATGACAATTATTTCACTGTCAGACTTCTTATTGACCTCAACTGTTGAAAGAACAAGGTCGTAGCTTTCATTGAGCTTTTCTTCCATTTCCCGCATAGAGCACACATCTATTCCATCTATTTCGGGAAATTTGCTTTTAAGCTTGCCCAGCAATATCTTTGCAGTACTTATACCATTTGGACATATTATCAGTGCCCGCAGCCTGATCTCAACACCCTGCTGTCTTTCCACTGCCGCACCGATATGCATGGTTATATAACCCACCTCATTAGCCGGAACAACCAGGTTATATTTTGAAAAAACCAGCCTGCAGGCATAATCTACAGCATCGAACAAATCTCTGTAGTATTCCTTTATTTCATTTATTATAGGATTTCTTACCTCCAGCCCCATGGTCAGTCTATACAGCGCAGGATTTATGTGCTGCACCAGCCCTATCATAAGCTGATTATCACATTCTATACCAATATTCAGCCTCTTGCCTGTAATACGTACAATTTCCCGGATGGAGTCTTCAATATCAAAGCCCAACTCCTTAGGCACCTTTTCGTCCTTATATATATTGTTATCTCCCGTAAGGTGAATTGCAAGATACGCAAGCTCACTATCAGGAAGCTTTATTCCGTTTTCATCAAGTATTTTTTCTATACCCTTTATAAAGGAAACCTCATATGAAGCCAACGTGTCTTTTATAAGATATTCCGGGAGCTCGATGGGCATCCCCCCCTTGGTTCTCTCAATTGCCAGAAGCATATGAATAAATGTGCTGAAATAGTCCACATCGTTGGTCTTAAGCATATTGTTTTCATAGTATAGCTTTTTCAGCATGGCTTTTACATCAGCAACCATTTCTTCTCCAAAAGTGACATAGAAAAAGGCCTTCAATGAGTAATCATTGCTATCATCATACAAAAACGCCAGAAGCTCGCTTATGGACTTATAATTATACAAAAGCTCGGCAAAAGCGTTTCTCTTGTTCCAACCGGAACCTACAATTTCAAGGCCATATCCCCGTCTTCTTACGAGCTTCAAATTTTTAGTCCTCAGCCAGCCTTCGATCTTATCAAGATAAAAAATTATTGTACCTTCTACTACATTAAATTGATAGCTGAAATATGCCGACTTAATAGGTTCTTTGGAAAGCAAAAGCTGAGCTGTTATGAGTACTTGCCTTTGCTCCTGTGTAAGCAGCCATAAATGGGGTATTCCGTCAAAGAATTCCCGTATCCTGTTAAGGTCTTTCTGACTCCCGCTTAAGAGAAGCCTTCCGACGCTGTCTGAAATACGCAGATTGTACTGCTTTAGCCAAACATTGATTGCGGACACCTCTCTGAGTATGGTGCGCTCACTTACATCTATCTGCTGAGAGAGGCCCTTGGTACTTAAAGGGCCTTTCTCTATCAGATTACTCAATATGAACTTTTGTCTGACACTGAAGCTATCCATACAGTTCACAACCTTACTATAATTTTATAGCCGCTGCTCTATTTCTTGAACCTGCTCAGATACTCGTCATAGGCAGTCTGCTCAAGGAAGTTCTTAATGGTTACGATTTCTGCATTAGGAGCTACCTGGGCTGCTCTGGCTGCGAGGTTCTCCTGGGTGAAAATGACTTCTGTATCAGCAGATAACTGGTTAACTGCAGAATGCTTAATCTCTATATCTAACCCGGCTTCCTTTATCTTTTTCTTCAATATGGATTCTCCCATTGCTGACGAACCCATTCCTGCCTCGCACGCGAAAACTATAACCTTCGGCAGCTTTGAGGAAACGGCCTTCTGTCCCTTACTCTCAACCTTCATCTGGGATACAAACTGTTTTGCAACATCCAGAGATTCAACATTATACTCATTTTTATCTCTCTTCAGGATTACTGCAGCAATCAGGAATGATACAGCCACACCTACAGTGATACCTGTTAATACCGGTAATAAGCCTCCTTTTGGGCTCATTGCGATATCCATGAATATACTTCCGGGTGATGGTGTAGCAACCAGACCGGCATTCAACAATACAAAGGTAAAGTCAGCAGCCATTCCGCCGCCTATTGCAGCAAGTATGAGTAACGGCTTCATTAGTATATATGGGAAATATACTTCATGAATACCACCGAAGAAATGGATTATCACTGCACCCGGGGCTGACTGTTTTGCAGCTCCCTTGCCATAGAGCCAGAATGCAAGCAGGATACCAAGTCCAGGCCCTGGATTACTTTCCAACAGGAAGAATAATGATTTCCCCATTTCTGTGACCTGTTGAATTCCCAGAGGTGCCAGCACACCATGGTTTATTGCATTATTAAGGAACAATATTTTACCAGGTTCAATTACTATTGCAATAAGAGGCAATAGTCCTGCATTTGTTACAAATGAAGCAAAACTGCCCAGTGCCGTTGAAATGCTTGTTACTATAGGCTCAGCTATCACAAAAGCAAATATTGAAAGCAGAGCTCCAAAAATACCCGTTGAAAAAGTATCAATAAGCATTTCAAAACCTGTTGGAACCTTAGCTGCAACGAGTTTGTCAAATTTCTTCATCACCCACCCGCCTAAGGGACCCATCATCATGGCGCCAAGAATCATCGGAATTGAAGCACCTACAATAATACCGGCAGTCGCTATTGCGCCTACTACACCACCTCTTGTGCCATGTACGAGTTTTCCACCTGTATAGCCTACCAGAATAGGAAGCAAATATTTGATCATCGGATCGACCAGCTTTAACAGGTTTTCATTAGGTGCCCACCCTGTCGGGATAACGAACGTAGTAATAATACCCCATGCCAAGATAGCGCCTATATTCGGAATGATCATTCCAGCCATGAAGCCCCCGAACTTCTGAACACCGGCCTTAATATTAATACCATTATTAGTAGTTGCGTAGACCTTTTCAGTACTCATAACCTTACCTCCCTTTCTATTTTACCTTAATTTTAAACTGAAAGGAAAGGTTTTACAATTTAAAGAAAACCAATATTGTCACCAGATTTAGCTGACAATTTTGATAATTCAGATTCCGTAATGGTTTGAAGTATTTTATTCTAAAAAAAGAAGTACAATACTGCAGAACTGCAATACCATACTTCTTTTTGTATGCCACAATAATCTCCTAACCCTGTGACCGGTAAAAAGCTTAACTTATCTTCAAGAACTCTTCTATTGATATGGAGTATTGCATTTCCTTTGCCAGTTCCTTGTCCGGCTTAAACCCCACCTTCTTAAATGCTCTTATAGAACGTTCATTTTTTAGATTTATTTTCGCAATTACCTCATCCATCCTCCATTCACAAAAAGCATGCTTTAAGCCTTGAGAAATTGCATCTTTCCCCAGGCCTCTACCCCACTTTTCCTTGTTACCGATTACTATTACTATCTCAGCTGACTTTCCCTTCGGAATCAATCTTAGGAATCCGATTGATTCTTTCTCTTCGGTAATCATGAAAAAACTTCCGTTCTGATTGAATACATGGGTGAGAATCGGCATATTTACCCTTTGTATTACTTGTTTAATGCCCTTAGCCACATTCTGCCTTTCATTCAAATACCTTATTACTTCATAGTCCTCCAACCAATCAGCAATCTTCCAGGCATCAGCTTCAAAAACCTCTTGCCGCAGCTGAACATTGCAAGCTTTCATTAACACAACCCTCCATAAAAAATTATAAGCCCATGATAGATTCTCTATAATAGGCTTTTTCTAAGGTCATGGCAATAATACCATCCTGTAACAGTTTAGTCAAATGGTGTAAAGCTGTTTGCCACAGTTTAACTTGGGATACTTAATAAAAGGAGCATTTCCCTTGCTTTCTCTACTCTTTCCCTTTATTGATAAAAAGGCTTCAGTTCAGCATTTTTAAAGCCTCCGGAGCCTTTTTTTACCTGCAGTACCATGTATCAGATTGAGGTAGGTTGTGTTTCTGCCGGTTATATGAAAAAGTATCCTGAAAAGTAATCAAACTACCCTTCAGGATACCTCATATAACATCATCAATAGATTTACAGCTTATTCCTATGGAATGATATGTATAAGCTTTAAGCTGCTAATGAGCATTTATTTTAGATTGGATTAATATCCTATCTGAACAGGAACTTCAACCTCTACACGGTTTTCATAAGCTTTCTTGAGAGCTCCGATGAAATCGCCATGTGCATCTTTAAGACTCATTGTTGCTCCGGATACTACATCAGCAAGCGCTGCTTTTTCTGCATCAGTAAGCTTTTCATACTTAGCCTTGTCTTCCGGCTTTGTTTTTTCTGTCGGAACCTTTAAAGGACGTCCGTTAATATCGGAAAGGTTCTTTGCAGCCCATTGTTCAATTTCTGCTATTGTCTTGCCCTTGAAGAAATTCTGATAGAAGTCGATCTGCTTATACCAGTCATTTGTTGGGTTCATTCCATAGCTTGCGCCACGTTCACGTTTTGTTTTCCAGCTGTTAACTTCAGCTGCTATTGTTTCATCAGTGTTTTTGGATTTGCCAGTTACTTTTGCATTTTCTTCCTTATGCTCTGATACATTGTAACCGGGTGTTCCAGGCCAGCCTGAGAAATGAGGCATGCTTGCACCGTCATAGTTTGGAGTGGAAACTTCCAGACCATCATAGTATACATTGAGGATTCTTCCATTCTTATCGAATGTTGCATTTACCATTGTTACTGTGAAGGAGTAAACAGGTACCTTCTGAGCATCTACGCCAGGTCCTACGCGGAATGTTGGAAATGTTGCGAATCCTTGGTAAATCTTAGCTGTCGGAACAGCTACACTGCTGGCATCCGCTACGAGTGCCAAAGCCATTACCAGAACGAGAACAACTGATAACACTTTAAACTTTTTCATAATGATCCCCCTTATTTTTTATTTATATGTTTTTTAACATATTCTTTGTATAATTATTATAATTCCATATATATTATAAGTCCTTATTAATTACCAGTCAACCATATTTAACCAAAATTTGATACAAAATTATCATTCTCAATGAATAAATATAATTGTTATCATTATATTTATATAGCTTATGCAATTTGTGTTATAATATTGATATTATTTAGATATAAATCTTTAGCGGAGGTATAAATATGCTCTACATAAAAAACGAAAGCACTAATCCATATTTTAATCTGGCTATGGAAGAGTACCTTTTCAATTTGGATGATAATACCGACTACGTGCTCCTTTGGCAGAACGAACCGACAATTGTAATCGGTAAAAATCAGAATACAGCCGAAGAGATAAACAGTGAATATGTTAAAGAAAAAGGCATACATGTAGTAAGGAGAATAACAGGAGGAGGCGCAGTTTATCATGACTTGGGCAACCTCAATTTTACCTTTATAAACAAAGGCAGCGAAAAGAAGGAGTTAGACTTCAAGAAATTCACACTGCCTATTATAAAGGCTCTGGAAAAACTGGGAGTGAAAGCTGAGCTCTCAGGCAGGAACGACATTACCATCGACCAGAAGAAGTTTTCGGGAAATGCGCAGTATGTGAAAAAGGGAAAAGTTCTTCACCATGGTACTTTACTTCTTAACTCCAAGATGGATGAATTGTCTAAAGCCTTGAAGGTATCTGAGGACAAATTCCGGTCCAAGGGTGTAAAATCTGTAAGGTCAAGGGTTACCAATATCTCTGATTATCTGTCCATGGATATTTCAGTTTTAGAGTTTAAGGAGCTTCTTCTAAAGTATATGTTTGATGAAGATACGGAACTGACTGAAGGCAAGCTTTCGGAAGCAGCCCTTAAAGAAGTAAATTCTCTTATGGAAAACAGATATTTAAAATGGGAATGGAATTACGGCTATTCTCCAGAGTTCAATGTCAGACATTCAAAGAGGTTTGAACACGGTAAAATTGATGTATTGATTAATGTAAAGGAAGGCATTATACAAGGGATCAAGTTTTATGGTGATTTCTTCGGAAGTGAAAATCCGGAAGAGATTGAAATACTATTAATAGGAAAACGTTATAATGAAAGTGAAATAAAAAGCATACTTGCACAGCTTAATATAAATGACTATTTTAAAGGCATAACCTTGGATGAGCTTTCCAGTTGCATCCTATAGCTGTTATAATACAAAAGCACTGCATTCGTTTGAATACAGTGCTTTTCCCGTTTGTCAAAAATGTACCCTGCGCATAATACCTTCCATTACAACCTGTCAACGTCATAGGGGGTCTCCTGATATACATAATAGTTCAACCAGTTGGAAAATAGCAGGTTTGCATGGCTTCGCCATGTTACAACCGGACTTTTGCTTGGGTCATCCTTCAGGAAATAGTTTTTGGGAATTTTGATATTCAGTCCATTTTTAACATCTCTGTCATATTCTTGCTTTAAGGTCAGCGCATCATATTCCGAATGTCCTGTTACGAATATCTGCCTTCCGTTTTTTGAAGCGGCAATGTAAACCCCCGCTTCCTCTGATTCTGACAGAATTTCCAATTCCGGGTTTGCTGCTATATCCTCCCTGGAAACTCCCGTATGCCTTGAATGAGGTGCTGAAAAAATCTCATCAAACCCTCTTAACAGTTTTGAATTATGGCTGGCTATACTGTGTTGAAACACTCCAAACAGTTTCTCTTCCAAGGGGTGCTTGGGTATGCCGTAGTGGTAATGAAGCCCTGCTTGGGCTCCCCAACAA
The DNA here is from genome assembly GCA_964619815.1 of uncultured Clostridiaceae bacterium. Lineage (GTDB taxonomy): Bacteria > Bacillota > Clostridia > Lutisporales > Lutisporaceae > BRH-c25. The sequence continues at coordinate 7,322 of CAZUGK010000091.1, forward strand.
ATGTGAAGTGTTGAATACACATGATTCTTGCTCCACTCCAAAACCTCAGCCAGCTCCTGCCAATAGTCCACCTCTTCAAAGGGCAGGTTTTCTACCGGAGCACCGGTAATTATCAATCCATCGAATTTTTGGCTTTTTATATCACCAAAGGTTTGGTAAAAACGATCCAAATGCTCTGTAGATATGTTTTTGGACATATGCATCTCTGGATGAAGGAGGGTAATATCCACTTGCAGAGGGGAATTCCCTAGCAAGCGCAATAGTTGGGTCTCTGTAGCTATTTTTGTCGGCATCAAATTCATAATTGCAATTTTAAGCGGTCTGATATCCTGGTGAAAGGCCCGGCTTTCAGTCATTACGAATATGTTTTCGCTTGCCAGTATATCTGCTGCAGGTAAATCATCCGGTATATTAATCGGCATAACTATCATTCCTCCATCTATATGCCTGCCTAAACAGCAGCTTTTAATGCCTGATCCAAATCAGCAATCAAATCTTCGACATCTTCAATACCTATGGACAGCCTTATCATATCAGGTGTCACCCCTGCTGCCAGCTGATCTTCCTCTGACAGCTGAGCATGTGTTGTGCTTGCAGGATGTATCACCAGCGACTTGGCATCCGCTACATTGGCCAAATGCGAGAATATCTCAAGCTTCTCAATAAACTTTTTCCCTGCCTCAACTCCACCTTTGATACCGAAGGTGAATATGGAGCCTGCACCTTTAGGCAGGTATTTCTTAGCAAGGTTATAATATTTATTGCCCTGAAGGCTTGGATAGTTCACCCAGCTTACCTGCGGGTGCTGTGTAAGAAACTCGGCGATCCTGCTGGCATTTACCACATGTCTTTCAACTCTGAGTGACAGTGTTTCCAGCCCTTGCAGCAGAAGAAATGCATTAAAGGGGCTTATGCAGGCACCGGTGTCTCTCAGAAGCTGCACTCTTGCCTTTGCAATAAAGGCCGCAGGCCCAAAAGCCTCAGTGTATATGACTCCATGATAGCTTTCGTCCGGTTCTGTAAACACTGGGATTTTCCCGCTCCTTGCCCAATCGAATTTACCGGAGTCAACGATTATACCTCCGATTGAAGTACCATGCCCTCCAATGAATTTCGTAGCAGAGTGAACCACAATGTCCGCGCCGAATTCAATTGGCTTAATCAGGTATGGGGTTCCAAAGGTGTTATCTACAATAAGGGGTATACCATTGGAATGAGCTATGGCAGCAACAGCTTCAATGTCAACCAGATTTATCCCCGGGTTCCCTATTGTCTCAATATATAATGCTTTTGTATTCTGGGTAATAGCTTTTCTGAAATTCTCAGTATCATCGGGGTTTACAAAGATCGTCTTTATCCCATACCTTGGCAGAGTAGAAGCGAATAAGTTATAGGTTCCTCCGTACAAGGTGCTTGCTGATACTATTTCATCACCTGAACTTGTAATATTCAGGATTGCATAAGTAATTGCCGCAGCACCTGATGCGACCGCCAATGCCCCTACGCCGCTTTCAAGCAAGGCTACCCTCTGCTCAAACACATCAGTTGTAGGATTCATTATTCTGGTATATATATTTCCCGATTCCTTCAGCCCAAAAAGGTTCGCCCCATGTTCAACACTGTCAAAGACGTATGAAGATGTCTGATAAATAGGCACTGCCCTGGACTTGGTCGTCGGGTCAGGTGATTGACCGCCATGTACCTGCAATGTGTCGAATTTCAACTCTCTTTTACTCATTTTTATTACCTCCGTTTTTTGATATAAAATATAAATTATTGGCTTATTGAATAAAAAAGGCTTATATTGAAGCATTTTATCAACCAAAGAAGCCTTTTTTGAAACTCGTTTATGGAGCATGACAAATTAAGGTGGAATATATGCTCCTACTCGTTATAAAAAATAAAAACCTCTTTCGGATGAAAGAGGCTTATAAACATATCCTGTTTACACTATTAATCCTCCCTCATCTCTCAGTACAATGTACTGCAGGAATTGACACCGCTGCATTCGAATGAGAATGCCGGTTGTCGGGCTTCATAGGGCCAGTCCCTCCGCCTCTCTAGATAAGAGTTTTATTGAATATTCAATTTTTCTCATGTTAACATAGGATATGGCATACTGTCAACCAGTTTTTTATCTTTGTTTGTCAGCCAATTCATGAGCTATTTCTATTATCCAGTCTTCCTGTCCGCCTACAGCCTTGCGCCTGCCTACTTCCAGCAATACATCCCTTACATCCACCCCAAATCTTTCAGCTGCACGCCTTGCATGAAGCATAAAGCTTGAATATACGCCGGCATAGCCCATTATCATTGCATCCAGATTTACTTGCGGATGCAAGCCCTTTGATTCCAATACAGGTATTAATGCTTTTGTGCTTGCATCCATAGTCTTATAAAGATCTGCATTATGCTCTATATTCATCCTGTTTAATACAGCTACCAGAGTCTCTGTTGAAGTATTACCTGCCCCTGCTCCCAATCCCGACAGGGATCCATCTATATAGGCTGCCCCTGCCTCAATGGCTGCTAAGCTATTGGCAACTGCTGCACCCAGGTTATTATGGCTGTGATGTCCTATAGGTATCTTCAGGTTTCTTTTTAATGCAGAAATCTTTTCAGTAACATCTTTAGGAAGCATTGCTCCGGCAGAGTCAGTAGCATAAACCACATCTGCACCATAGCTTTCCATCTTTAGTGCCTCTTCTACGAGTCTGTCCACAGCAGTTAAGTGGGCCATCATGAGGAAACCAACTGTAAACAGGCCCATTTCCTTAGCAGCTTTAATATGTTGCTTTGATACATCTGCTTCGGTACAGTGAGTTGCAATTCTTACTGCTGTTATCCCACACTCTTTTGCCTTTTCCAGGTCTTCAACCGTACCAATCCCCGGCACAAGAAGTACAGCAATCTTTGAACTTTTTACTACTGATGCAGCTGCTTTAATTAACTCATAATCAGTATATTTACCAAAACCGTAATTTATAGTGGAGCCGGTAAGTCCATCTCCATGTCCTAACTCAATCATATCTATACCAGCTTTATCTAAAGCTCCTGCAACCTTTATAACATCTTCAGGTGTAAACTGATGTGATACTGAATGACTACCATCTCTTAGGGAAGTATCAGTTATAAATATTCTCGACACCAGCCTCACCTCCCATCAGTTTTCTGGCATAAGCCTCAGCAATATTTACTGCTGCCGAAGTGATTATGTCAAGATTTCCTGAATATACGGGCAGATAATCTCCTAAGCCCTCTACCTGGATCATAGTTGTTACAGTATCATCCTCGATAATCGGTTCCAATAGTATTGTATATCCCGGTACATATTTTTTGATTTTATCAACCATTTTATGAACTGCATTTTTTATTGCATCGATATCCTTATTCTTTACTTTTGTATAGATGGTATTTCTCATAAATATTGGCGGTTCGGCCGGGTTAAGAACTACTATTACCTTCGCTTTATCTGCTCCACCCACATCCTCAAGCGCCTTTCTTGTTGTTACTGTAAATTCATCAATATTGTCTCTGGTTCCCGGTCCTGCACTCTTACTGCTGACAGATGATACTATCTCTGCGTATGCAACATCTGCTACTTTATTTATTGCAGCAACTATCGGCACCGTTGCCTGCCCTCCACAAGTTACCAAATTCACATTGTCTCCCGATAATAGATCTTCTGTCAGATTTACTGCCGGAACACAGTACGGTCCTACTGCTGCAGGCGTTAAGTCAATAGCAAATTTACCGCTCTCTTTTAGTAAAGGAGCGTGTTCTAAATGAGCTTTAGCACTTGTGCAGTCAAACACAATTTTTATATCATCTTTATTTATAATATCCTTGATACCCTCAACAGATGTTTTTACACCAAACTTTTTAGCATAATCAATGCCTGTTGATGATTTTATTCCTGTTATGCATTCAACTTCAAGATATGGACTTCTCTTTATCTTATGCAAAAGATCCAGACCGATATTTCCAGGTCCTATTATACCGACTTTTACTTTATCCAAACTAGTACCTCCCTTCAGATATTTGCTGCATTTAAAGAATCCAAGCTTATACAAACTTTACTGTCACTTCTCCTAATTCTGAGAATACAGCTTTGAATGCTTCTCCGGCTTCTGAAGCCAACGCAGCCGTTAATGCACCCGACAGCACTACTTCCCCTTTTTTCAGAATAACTCCATACTCCCATAAGGTGTTGGCCAGCCAGGCAACTGAATAAGCAGGGTCCCCAAGCACATCGCCACCAACACCGGCATTTATTTTTTCGCCGTTCTTATATAATTCCATGGCAATTGTTTTCAGATTAATACCTTTGGGATCTACTTTTTTATCACTTATTACATACATTCCAGAGGATGCATTATCAGCAACGGTATCAATGATGTTAATCTTCCAGTTTGCAACTCTGCTGTCAACTATCTCAATTGCTGCCGCCACATAATCCGTTGCTTCAATTACACTTTCTGCTGTTGCATTTGGTCCTTGTACATCCTTTTTCAGTACAAAGGCTATCTCGCCTTCAACCTTAGGCTGCAGCATAGTGTTCCTGGCTATAGTGTTATCCTTGACTTCCATGCTGTCCAGCAAGTGTCCGAAATCCGGCTGGTTTACCCCAAGCATGTTTTGCATTGCAAAGGATGTCAGGCCAATCTTCTTTCCCGTTATCCTTTTACCGGAAGAAGTCTCCCTATCAATATTAATAAGTTGAATTCTATATGCATCCTTAATTTCAAAGTCCGGGTTTTCTTTAGATATTGGTCCAATTGGCGTACAGCTATTCTCTGCTTTTTTCAGAGCGGCCGCAATCTCTTCATGCTTTGTTGAGTTCATTTAATCCCTCCTATATTCGGCTATGTCAAATCACATTCTTACATCTCAAGATTATCAAGGGCACTTAGCGTGCCCTTTTTATTATTCTGATAAGAAATTATCAACCAGTTTTGTGAATTTATCAGTTTGTTCTATTTGTGTCCAGTGCCCGCAGTGTCCAAATACATGAAGTTGTGCATTATCTATAAGATTGATCAGTCTATACGAGTTTTCAACCGGTATGACCTTATCTTCCCTGCCATGCACAATCAGAACAGGCTTATCGATTTTTGAAACTTCAGCTTCATTGCTCGCCATGGATTTAACCCACTGCTGTCTTGGAGCCGGGAACATGGAAGAAAATGCTTCCTGGAAGCCCGGTTCTATGCTGGCTTCATATCTCATTCTAGCCAGATCATCAGTTGCAATTGCTTTATTATATACAAATAAGCTAAGCATATTCTTCATATTTTCAACTGAAGGCTCGTATCCCCATACAGCATCCAGCCCTTTTGTAATAGGGAATTCAACACCCATCGCACCCATCAAAACTACTTTTCTGATACGGGCAGGATACTTTATGGCAAGGCTTAGTGCCAAAGCTCCGCCAAAGGAATTTCCTACAATATCAGTCTGTTCAATTCCAAGTGCATCCAGCAAATTTATTGCCTGCTTAAGCCATATATCCATGCCGTATTTAATACCTTCAGGCCTGTCTGTGTATCCAAAGCCTACCATATCAGGCGCTATAACTCTACGGGATTTTGCGAGCTTTGGTATAACCAACTTCCAGTTTGCCCATGCTGAGACCCCTGGGCCGGATCCGTGTATCAACAATACCGGAAGCCCTTCCCCATGATCATGATAATTTGTCATGTAATCTCCAGTTTTAATGTTTCTGGCAATTTCTGGTTTTGTACTAGACATTTCAAGTCCCCCTTATATAATATTTATTATTAAAGTATCCATAACACAGTTTGTGGGATAAATGTTATAATCATCAATGCAATTATTAATGCAAACAGGAATGGTAAACACTCTTTTGAGATTTCCTGAATACTGACATTGAATACCTTTGCAGATGTAAATAATGTTATGCCAAACGGCGGTGTCAGCATACCAATTGCTAAGTTAACCGTCAGCATGATACCAAAGTGAACCGGATCTACTCCTAAGGTTGTTACAATAGGTAATGCAATAGGAACTAACAAGTATTGAATAGCTCCTGACTCCATGAACATACCTGCAAAAAGAACAACAATATTAATTACCAATAATATCAGGTTCTTACTATTGGTTAACCCTAATACTGAATTAAGTATTGTTTGCGGAATTTGCACATAGGTCATTACCCAAGCAAAGAGAGATGCTACAGCCATGATTACCATTATTCCGGCCGTAGATAGTGCAGAGCCAAAGAAAATCGATGCCAGATCACTCCACTTCATTTCCTTATATACATATATGCCTATTATAATGGAATAAACAACTGCAACAACTGCTGATTCAGTTGGAGTAAATATACCTGCAAAAACCCCGCCTACTATGATTATTGGTGTGCCTAAAGCCCAAATGGAATCCAATAAATAGTGAATACCGGATAATTGTTTTTCCGCTGCAATTTCCGGTACACCCTCCAGAATAATCTCATGGGATGCTATTTTTTCGGCCCTTGCCTTATATCCTCTTTTCTTAGCTATAAAATAAGCGGGAACCATTAATGCAAAGCCTACAATAAACCCTGCCGGGAACCCTACCTTATATAGATCTGATACTGAAACCTTTGAAAGAACTGCATATATTATAAACGCAATACTAGGTGGTATAATAACTCCTATAGGGCTTGCAGCCGCAATGATTGTACCACTGAATGCCCTGCTGTAGCCTGCTCTCAGCATACCAGCCATCATTACTCCGCCTATTGCGGCTGCTGTGGCGATACCACTTCCTGAAATAGCTGCAAAGAACATGCATGCAATTATTGCAACTATACCCATACCTCCATGAATATTACCAACTGCAGAACTGGCCATGTTTACTATTCTCTTTGCAATGCCGCCTTTATTCATCAGGTCCCCTGCAAGAATGAAAAATGGAACTGCTAATAATGCCGCTGAGTCAATCCCCGCAAACAGCTTCTGAATTACCACTACTGGTTGAATATCATTTGCAAATATAAATATTAATGAGGATAACCCTAATGCTACAACAATAGGAGCGCCTACAACCAGTAAACCTAATGCACTGCCAAATAATAAACCTCCCATTATTGCTTTTCCTCCTTTTTCAATACGCTGTTTAGTATAAATACAATTACTTGAAATACGAGAATTATGAATGCTATTGGGAAGACTCCATATACCATCGCCATAGGTATTCTCATATTTGTTGATACTTGAGTACCTGCCAGCTTAATCATATCAAATGCTATGAAGATAGCAGCACCAAAGAATATTATCGTAAGAATTTGCTGAATAATAATTACCCATTTTTTAATTTTTATCGGCACTACATTTTCCAATATGCTGACATTTATGTGGGAACCTTTGCCGGCCAAAACAGCAGAACCAACCATTACCATTGCTATATTGGTATACCTTGTTAACTCTTCTGTCCAGTGTAAACCAGTTTGAAATACATATCTGAGTACTATTTGACCAAAATATGCAACTGTCATTACTGAGAAACAGAGAATAAGAAACCATCCGCTTACTTTATTCAGTCCGGCACTTATCTTGTTCAAAGTTTGCAATATCTCATCTCCTCATATAATATACTTTTACTTATTATTACTATAAGCTATTATTGAGTATAAAGGGGTGGCTTGCACCCCTTTGCAATGAGTTCCTATTGTATAGCCTTAATAGCTTCTAGATACTTGCCGTCATGGGTTTGCAAGTATTTATCATATACCGGTTTCATTAAAGCTTCAAATGCAGCTCTGTCTGCTATTTGATTTATAATCATGCCCTTTGATTCAAGCTCAGCTTTAGCTGCTGCCTCAGCTTCCTTCTGAACCTTTCCTAATGACTTTGCAGCTTCCAGACCTGCTTCTCTAAACATCTTTTGGTCCTCTTCGCTCATGCCTTTTAATAAATTGCTGTTCATCTGCAGAGCTGCGAATGCGAAGAAGTGTCCTGTTTCTGACATGTATTTTTGCACTTCATTGATTTTGTAGTCTCTTGTAGTTATCGCCGTATTTTCATGAGCGTCAATTGTCCCTTGCTGCAAGGCTGTAAATACCTCACCCCAGGCCATTGCCTGAGCATTTGCTCCTAATGCTTTAAATGTATCAATATATACTTCACTTTCTGCTACTCTAATCTTAAGGTTCTTCAGATCATCAGGTGTATTGACAGGTGCTTTATTGCTTGTTACATGTCTAAATCCTCTAGGCATAAAAGCTAGTGTTGTCATACCTACAGAATCAGTTAAACCATAGAATTCTTTAGCCAGATCTGAGTCTAGAAATTTCTCTACATGACTCCAATCTCTAAACAGGTATGGCAAATCCTGAACTGCCATCTCTGGTACAAACTGGTTAATATCTGATGCCGTAATAACTGTCAAATCTACATTACCAATTTGAAGGGATTCCATTAACTCTCTATCAACCCCTAATTGTCCGCTTGGATATATATCTATCTGGTACCTCCCATTTGATCTTTCTTCAATAAGTCTTTTAAATTCATGTGCAAAATTATCATATGCAGTATCAGGATTTGCTATATGTCCCAATTTAAGTACTTTGGGCGTATTTTGCGCTGGTGCTGCTCCGGCAGCAGGTGCAGCCTCTTGTTTAGGTGAACATGCAGTTAATAACAAAGATAACACTAAGATAGTTGCTACTATTACGGTTAGACTTCTTTTTTTCATCTTCTACACTCTCCCCTTCTAATTTGCTTTTACTAATACAAATACCGACAGAACCTCCTATTTCTTCTATACTCCCCCCTTTAGCCACATTTTTACTTCAACGAATATTATATTAATAATAATCGTTCGTTCTAGTTCAGCATTGTCAAACTGCGTTCTTATACATAACTGAAATTTTAGGGTACATTGTACCCTG
>CAZUGK010000092.1:0-5091 GCA_964619815.1 uncultured Clostridiaceae bacterium
CTTTGTATGACTTAAGCTGCGCATCCATTCCCATCACAGGTATACTGTCTTTGACCTCATGCATTTTATCCATGAGCAGTCTTCCGTCCTCACGTGTCAGATATTCACCGGAACCGGAGCCCTTGTTTTCAAGCTCAATATCATAAGCCCTGACGCCTTTGCTCCAGAAGTTGTCCTTCAACACCGACCTCCCGCCCTCTGCTATGCTCAGAATTGCAATTGCAACGGCAATACCCATGATTATTCCTGCTGCAGAAATTAAATATGCTGCCGCCTTTCTAAAGTTTATCGCTTTCATTTCAAGCCTCCCTTCTGACCAGGGAAAGAGCATGTGCCTGCTTGTCCTGAGATATCCTTCCGGCCTCAAAAGTAATCACTCTGCAGTGGTTCAAGACCTTGGGAGCCATCTTTTCTTTAATAAGCATCATTGTTGTACCTTCTCCGTTCAGTCTGAGCAAATGCTCAAGAAGCTGCTGTTCTTCTCCGCTGTTCAAATTAGCTGCAGGTTCATCTGCTATTATCATAAGAGGGTTGTTTACTATCGCCCGTGCAAGTGAAACCAGCTGCTTCTGAAAGTCCGAAAGGCATCCTGCCTTTTCCCCTGCAACAGACTCAATTTCCAAGCTTTTAAATGCGTTCTCCAGCCTGGTCTTTTTCTCGGTATATGAGATATTTAACCCGTGCATGGGGATTTCTGCATTCTGAGCTGCTGTCATTCCGGAAATGAGCATGAAATCCCTGAATAGATAACCCAACTTGTTTTTTCTTATGGAATCCAGAATATCAGTCCTGGCTAAAGCTATATCTTCATAGTCAAAGTAGTACTTGCCGGCTGTAGGCCGCTCCAAACATCCAAAAAGATTAAAAAAGGTGTTCTTTTGAATCCCGCTCAGGCCCTCAACAATTACAAACTCTCCCTGCATTATTCTCAGGTTGGCATCCTTTACCGCTTCTTTTGTCTCATTTCCCAGCTTATAGGACTTGCACAAATTCTCAGTTTTTATAAGTACTTTGGATTCGTCTAGGATCATTTTGATTCATACCTCCAGCCCCAGATCTTCATTGAGCTCTTTTCCTGCATTTCGGGAGGCGGATTTACCACATATCTGTCACCCTGGATGATTCCTTCGGTGATTTCAACTTCAAAGCTTGTTTCTATTCCGGTGGCTACAGGCCTTCTCCTGGCTAAATTATCCTCGACGTAATAAATATACTTCTTCCCGTCGTTGTCCTGTATTATGGACTCAAAGTCAACAACAACCGCTTCCGCTTTTATGCTGAGGTCAATTTTTACTTCCACATCATATCCGATCTTCAGCCTTTCGTCAGGGTTATCTATACCAATTTTCACATTTACCCTGGCACCTTTCCCTTCACCGGAAGAAGCGGTGGCAACGTCATCAACTTCAATTACAGTGCCCTCGTATTCTTTTTCATCGAGTCCTTTGACTTTTATCTTCGCTTTCATGCCTTCCTTTACGTACAAGGCTTCCTGCTGCTTAAGCTGAATGTTCACTATATACCTTGACATATCATATATGAGTATCTGAGAGCTATCCTCCGAAGGGTACTGATCCTTCTCAACCTCCAGCTTTACTACCTTTCCATCGATATTTGCCCTTGAGTCCGCATCAACCTTAGACTTCAAATTATCTATATTCTCCTGTATCAGACTTATATTGCTTTTCAGCTTGAATACCTGCTCATCCTTATCAAGGTCGAAATTTGCAAGGCTTTGATAAGCCCTGTCCAATTCCATAGTCTTCAAAAGCAATTCATCCTCAAGGCTTTTGACATTTTTTTGCGACTCCTCATACTGGCTTTTTGAAATTGCACCTTTCTCATAAAGCAGCTTATCTGCAGCCAGCCGGTTCCGTGCCGATTCCACTTCAGTCCCTGCGGAAGCCGCCGCAATTTCTGCCTGCTTATAGGAATATTCTACGTCCTTCTTATCAGTCTTTTCATTATTCAAAACCTTGGAAAGCTCCCTTTCCGCCAGCTTCAGGTTTATCTTCTCTACGCTCAGTCTGTATTGACTATCCGAGCTGTCCAGCTTCAATATCAGGTCTCCTTTTTTTACCTCCTGGCCTGAAGCCGCAAAGACCTCAAATACTTTTTGAGCAGTGTCAAGATTTATTTCCTGCCTTTTGTTTGGTTCCACAACTCCTTCCACAGTAATTGACTGGGTCAGGTTTTTCTTATGTGCCGTGCTTATTATGATTTTCCTGTTCTTGGACGGTACAGCCGCAATGATGGTTGTTATGCCTACTATTGATATCAAAAGAATTATTCCGAGCAGCAAGCCTGCCTTGTGCTTTATTTTCATCGTGCTTCGCCTCCCTTTAAATATAACCAGCATCTTACCTTGTGCCCTTCTTCAATTTCCATAAGCTCAGGCATTTCCTTGCCGCATATATCCATGGCCCTTCTGCACCGGTTGCTGAATCTGCAGCCGCCGGGATATTGTGATGGATGAGGTACATATCCCGGTATTGCATTCAACTTTTCTACCTTCATATCAATTCTCGGAATACATTCCATAAGCCCTGTCGTATACGGATGCATCGGGTTTCTGAACAAGCTGACCATGGATGCTTCCTCCATAACCTTTCCGCAGTACATCACAAGCACCCTGTCGGCATTCTCTGCCACAATCCCAAGGTCATGAGTAATAAGGATCATAGACATGTTCAGCTTTTTTTTCATGGACTTCAAAAGCTCCATAATTTCGGCCTGAATGGTTACATCCAGCGCGGTAGTCGGCTCGTCAGCTATAAGTATATCCGGATTACATGCAATAGCCATCGCAATCATTATCCTCTGCCTCATACCACCGCTGAATTTTGCCGGAAGTTCATTGTATCTCAGACGGGCTTCGGGAATGCTTACGAAATTCATCAGTTCTACAGCCCGCTCCTTGGATTCCCTCTTTGGAAAAGCTTTATGAATGCTTATAGCTTCTCTTATCTGTTCTCCTACCGGTATTACAGGATTAAGTGAGGTCATAGGCTCCTGATAGACCATGGATATCCTGTCTCCCCTGATCATTGCCATTTGCTTCTCCGTAAGCTGCAAGAGATTTTTGCCGTCAAATAATATCTCTCCGCTTACTATCTTTCCGGGAGGCTTAATAAGCCGCATTGCGGAGAGTACTGTAACACTCTTTCCGCTGCCTGACTCACCGACAATTGCAAGGGTCTCATTTCTGTCCAGGCTGAAGGTCACTCCATCCACTGCCTTTACTTCCTGCTTTCCTATGCTGAAATAGGTTTTCAGATCCTTAACCTCAAACAAGCTGCCCATTATCTTATACCCCCGCACACTATATCGTAAATTGTGTCCACTATCATCTGCCCCGGTCCCTTGAGCTTCTTTCGGTCAATATTTTCAACATTGTCATCTGCTGTCCTTAAAACCTCTTCTATACCCTCACTATCAATGGTGATCGAATTTATATCCGAATTCAGAGTGTCCTGAGTGACCGAAGAGCCTATCCTCCCGTATACAACCTTCACATCATTTTTTCTTGCATTCTTTTTAAGTGCTTTTATATACTTCTGAGCTAAATATTCCTTAGGAAGAGTGTTAGTAGTATCTATTATCAGCTTCTTTGACTGGTTGGAGCCAAAATTCTTAAGATCAACATAAAAAGCTTTTTTATACTCTTCTTTAAAGTATTTTTCCAGGAAGTGCTTAGAGCCTCTATCTATGGTCTGGGTCCCATCCCAGAATGCAAAGATCACTGTCCTTTCAGGTCTTTTCCTGCTGTTGCCAAGTACACGCGCTATTTCCAATTCAAGGGCTGCACCACCTGCTTCCATTGAGGACGGGTACTTTATAAGCTCGTCATCTCCAACAGAATCCAAGCTGCTGCCTACAAATATGATTTCATCCTTTAGCTTTTCATCAGAACCCTGTATATAGCCTACCACATTTGCGCACTGAGGATTGTCTAAAAGCTCGCATTTAATGTTCAGAGCTATCTTGGAGTTTGCTTTTCTTAGGAGCTCGTCACCTTTGTCAGAGGATACGGAAATATTAAGTGTCGCCTCGTCATTTGGCGCCTTTCGGTCCACAAGCTTCTTTTTTATAACCTTCTCGCTTTCCCAATCAGAAATGTATATAAGAGCTATAGGCTTCACACGATTGTTTATGAGCCCCACAAACCTTGCATAAGCAATGCCGTCGAGTCCTCTGACATCTGCAAGCAGCACCTTGTCGCGCAGATGCTTGAATTCGTCCTCAACGAAAGAAAAGAGACGCAAGTCGTCCATAGTAACATACTTAAGCTCATAAGTGCCACTTATATTCGAAGGGGTTGTAATAAAATAATCCTTCCTGAACTCAAGCTGAGTTGTTCCAGAAGCTTCACTTATCACAGAAACCGATGAGTCTTTAATGTTGAATGCCATCTCCATGTCAAATTTATGGATGTAATTGCCGTCAAATGGCTGAATCCCATACTCCCTCAGCTTATCTGCAATATAATTTGCTATAATCTCATTTTTCCCGCTTCCGGCTTTTCTCCCTTCATATTCTGACTTGGACAGCTCGTTTATTGTACTGAAAGCACTTACCGTATCAAATTTGTATAAGCTGCTCCCTTGAGGGAAGAACACTATAGCCAGAATCACGGCATAGAATATCAGCTTGCGTCTTACACTTGCCCTGTAGATTTCTATATTCTTTATTTCGTAAATAAGCCTTGCAGGGGAAAGAAAACCTGGTATACCTCTGATCCAGGTTATTACCCTTGAGCTTCTTTTGTCAAATTCAAGCCTTAGCCCTTCCCCAAGAAGATTAAAGCCAATTATGCTTATAGAAAAGGCCGCCGCCGGATAAAGCACAAGCCAATACCTACCGGTGGAAATAAACCATTGGGATGCCATTAAAAGTGAAGCCCAATCTATCTCAAAGGGTATTCGGTAATCTCCATCTCCGTCAATAATTCCTCCACTCATGATGAGTCCGAACACACCAACCTGTGATAATATCAACAACGCCTGCGCAATCTCAAGGAAGAACAGTACAACAATGGTAGGAATCAAATGGGGTATTATATTCTGAAGGGCAATCTCCAGCCTGTTCTTG
>CAZUGK010000092.1:5101-5377 GCA_964619815.1 uncultured Clostridiaceae bacterium
TGCGGTTTCTCCCTCAATAAAATCCTGATTGAGTATTTCCTCCACCTTCTCCTTAAGAAGGTTTGCCAACCTGCTCCAGCCGAATGATATGAGTATATAAGCCACTATACTTGTGGGCTGCTTGAAAATATCCTCTACAAGCCTTATCCTGATAAAAATCAGTGTGATTATTATCAGAGGAAATGCACTGAACATAATGCTGAACTGTTTCATAATCCAGACTGCCGCTTTGTTCCTATATCCCGCCAGTATAGCAAGGGGAAGGGATATAAGCAG
>CAZUGK010000092.1:5449-15960 GCA_964619815.1 uncultured Clostridiaceae bacterium
AAGCTTGCAGCCATAAAATAAAAGGCTTCTCATGTCCCGCCCATATACGTCGGTACCCCATGGATATTCTGCGCATGGCTGTACCGGCGGACTGAAGAGGTTTATCTTACCGTCTATGAACACAAATTCCTGCCGCTCTTTGCCATAGGGGTCAGAGGGGGTAAAAAACTCCGGATAAAAGCTGAACACAATCAACGCTGCAACAATAATAAAACCGATTATTAGAGGTATATTAAGCCTTTTTATGCTAAAATCAGGTTTCTTCAAGCTGCGAATAAACTTTCTCATATGTTTTCCTCCCCGGAAGGCTTGACAGCTACCCACTTAAGGATGTTAAATAGAGCGTCAAGAACAAAATATATGACTCCAATTAGAATAATGTTTGCTATTACTCCATCTTTTTCGTTTTTAGCGAAAAAAGTGAAAAGGGATTGTGTCAGGCCAGGGTACGAAAAAAGCTTTTCCACCATCAGCAGGTTGCCTATGATGATTGATGTTATGGTTGGGAAGCTGCCGATAATGGACGGTATTGCATTCCTCATAACATGGTTCCAGAGAATCCTGTAGCTGGAGCAGCCTTTTCCCACTGCGGCCTTGATAAAATCCTGCTGATAACAGCTGTCAATAGAAATTGAAGTAATTCTCGCTATATAGCAAGCCGGAAGTATTGAAAGAGCAATTATAGGCAGCAGCATATGATTAATTGTCCCGCTGCCCCCTACCTTGAATATTTCTATACCGTGGTTGTTGAGAAATATGGCAAGACGCTGCAAAAGCGCAATTATCAGAATATCGGGAAGGGATATGGGTATAATTGTGCCCAGCACCTTAAGGCTTGACTCACTTGTACTTCCCCTCTTGCTATCCAAAATTCCTTTTGCAATCCCGAGTACTACTGCAAGTACCAACCCGCCTGCTAACAGCAGAACCGAGTTCTTCATAATACTGGTTACCAGGTAGTTTAAAGACTTATCATCCTTACCTGCCCTGCCCAGATCAAGCTTCAAAAGTGAAATAAACTTTTCATTTGCATCTTTGATAATAAAAACCCCAATATGAGAGGGCGTCATTTTCCCATCTTCAAAGCTGATGGTATAGCTGCTCGGTATACTGCACAAAAGAACCGTGACATAAACAAATATCAAAAAAATAAGAACAGATGATAATATTCTCTTGGAAACAGCCTTAAGCCTGTTTATCAAGCTAACCCCCCCTTGAAGTCAATACCTGAATCGATCAAATGACATGAAACCTTATGATCTCCACCAATATTCTGGATAAACGGCTTTTTCTCACTGCAAATCCCCATGGCATACCTGCACCTGGGATGGAAGCTGCAGCCGCTGGGTGGAGAAACAGGACTTGGGATTTCACCCTCCAGCACTATTTTTTCTCTATGACTAAAGGGATCGGGTACCGGTGCTGAAGAAAGGAGTGCTTTTGTATAAGGATGTACCGGATTGTTGAATATCTCCTCGACGCTTCCGATTTCAACGATTTTGCCAAGGTACATAACGCCCACCTTATTGGAAACGTGCCTTATAACATTCAGGCCATGAGCTATGAAAAGATAGGATACCTTAAGCTCTTTCTGGAGATCATCAAGAAGATTAAGAATCTGGGATTGAACCGAAACATCCAGGGCTGATACCGGTTCATCGCATATTATAAACTTGGGCCTGGTGGCAATAGCTCTTGCTATTCCTATTCTCTGCCTTTGGCCGCCGCTGAACTCGTGAGGGAATTTTTTAGCATCCTTGCTGCTCAAGCCAACAAGGTCCAGAAGCCGTTTTACCTCTTTATCATAATCGTATTTGAATACCACCTTATGTATACTTAATGGCTCTGAAAGAATGTCCTCAATGGTCATCTTGGGATCCAGGGCAGAATATGGGTTTTGAAATACAACCTGGATATCTTTTCTGATTCTTCTAAGCTCTTTTTCAGATATGTCATTTATATTCTTCCCTTCCAGGTATATCTCCCCGGAAGTAGGCTTAATGAGCCTTAAAATCAACCTGCCTGTCGTGGATTTTCCACAGCCGCTTTCACCTACAAGTCCAAGGGTCTCACCTTCAAGAATATCAAAGGATACACCGTCTACCGCCTTTACATAGTTCTTTTTCAGTCCCTTGTCCGAAGTAATTTCAAAATGCTTTACCAAATCTCTTACTTCTATTATTTTATTCAAGCCGACCCGCCCCCATCTTCCAGCTGTATCGAAGAAATACTCAGATAATTCGTATAATACCTGCAATAATACGTATATATTATCAGAAAATATTGAAATTTCATGGGATAATTGTGAACATTTTATGAATAATTGATGAAATATCAGTGAACAAGAATTCAAAAACCCCGCCGGTTTTCCGACGGGGCTTTTTCTTACTGCCTCAATAACGCTCCAACCTGGTTCACCAGAGAATTTACTATCTTGTTATGAACCTTTGTAATATCCTCTTCCGACAGTGTCTTTTCTTCAGACCTGTATACTATTGAATATGCCATGCTCTTGTAGCCTTCCTGTATCTGGCTTCCTCTGTATATATCAAAAAGCTTGACCTCTTCAATAAGCTTACCGCCCTTGTTCCTTATTATCTCTTCCACCTGTCCGGCTGTAATTTCTTCACTGACAACAATTGCTATGTCTCTTGCAACTGACGGGTACTTAGGAAGAGCCTTGTATTTTATGTTCATATCACACTGTTCCAGCATCTCTTCAAAATTAAATTCAGCTATATACACTCTTACAGGTATATCATACTTATCCAGAACTTCAGGGTGGACTTCCCCAAGGCAGCCTACCCTCTTGTTGTTAATCAGCAGCTCTGCTGTTCTTCCCGGGTGCATGCTGTCATGAGTGGAGGACAATATCCTGTATTTTTGTATGTTCAGTTCATCCATCAGGTTTTCCACAACACCCTTGAGGTCAAAGAAATCTACATTGCCGTACATCCCTATGGTAAGAGTCTCTCTCTCCTCTGCAAGCTTTTCCAAGGTAAGCGTTTCAGCCAGGTACACCTTTGAAAGCTCAAAGAACTGCCCTTCAGCTACTTTTCTATTGTAATTCCTTGATATTACTTCAAGCATATTGGGGATCATTGTAGTCCTCATTATGCTCTGGTCTTCTCCAAGGGGATTGCTGAGCTTTATGGCATTCCTCAGGGGATTCTCTGCCTTCAGGTTTATTTTGTTATATACTCCGGGGCTTACAAAAGAATATGTCAGCACTTCATACAGCCCCTGTGCAGCCATGTTGGTCTTTACCATATCCCTGATCTTTTGCCTGAAGTCTTTTCCACCCTGGGTAAAGGTCGTATCCATCAGATCAACAGGTATTTTATCGTAGCCGTAAAGTCTTGCGATTTCTTCTATAAGGTCGGCATCTCCCTCTACGTCATCCCTGAAGGTAGGTACAGTCACTTCCAGGTCTTCCTTTACTTCAACCTTGAATTCCAAAGAGGTAAGATACTTCACAATCATTTCCCCGGTGATATCCTGTGCTCCAATGAAATCCCTCACTCTTCCGACATTAAGCTTAAGCTTCCGGGGCTGTCTCGGAGCCGGATACAAGTCTACCCTACCGCCGACAATCTCACCTGCGCCCAACTGCTCAACCAGGCTGCATGCCCTGTCCAATGCCACCCTGGCAAGCTCCGGGTCTATGCCCTTCTCATATCTTGAGGAAGCTTCAGTCCTGAGTCCCAGCTTCTTTGAAGTCATTCTTATATTTACAGGGTTAAAGTTCGCACTTTCAAATATAATGGTTGTTGTATCAGCTTTGATTTCGCTGCCGTAACCGCCCATAACGCCTGCAATGCCGCTTGGCTTTTTGCCGTCTGCTATTACCAGCATCGATTCATCCAGCTTTCGTTCTGTTTCGTCCAGTGTTTTTATGGTTTCCCCCGGCATTGCATTCCTGACTATAATTTTCCTGTCTTCCAGATCCCTATAGTCGAAAGCATGCATAGGGTGGCCAAGCTCCAGCATTACAAAATTGGTTATATCAACTATGTTATTTATCGGCCTGACTCCCGCTTTTGTGAGTCTTTCCTGCATCCATGCAGGGGAATCCTTGATAACGATATTCTTAACCATTTTGGCAGAATATCTCGGACATAGCTCACTGTTTTTCACCTGTATATCAATATAATCCTTTATATTTTCAGCATTTTCCCTGTATTCTACAGTCGGATATTTCATAGTGCTTCCAAAGGTTGCAGCAGTTTCCCTGGCTATTCCCACAATACTAAGGCAGTCAGGTCTGTTGTTTGTTATCTCAAACTCTATTACAGTGTCATTTAGGCCCAGTATTTCCTTTATGTCTGCTCCAAGAGGATATTCCTTATCCAGAATATATATTCCATCCAGTAATTCCTCCGACAGATTGTCAAGGTCTAATGCAAGCTCCTGAGCAGAACACATCATTCCGTTTGATTCTACTCCCCTGAGTTTTCCCCTTTTGATTTTTACTCCTCCGGGAAGTGTTGATCCATGCTTGGCTATCGGGATATAGTCCCCTTCTTTAATGTTGGCTGCCCCGGTAACAATCTGTATTACCTCAGTTCCTACATCACATTGAGCGATAGTCAGCTTGTCAGCATCCGGGTGCTTCTCTGTTTTCAGAATCTTTCCTACGACAACATTGTCAATTTCCTGTCCAAGCTCCTCAATTCTCTCAACCTTGGACCCCGACATGGTCATTGCATCTGCATAATCTTTTGAGTCAACCTTTATATCAACATAATCCTTTAACCATTTAATTGGTACCAGCATAATTTATCCCCTTTCCTTCATAATTCTTTATGCATTCTTAAAACTGCGCCAGGAACCTCTTGTCATTTTCAAAGAAAAGTCTGAGATCCTCGACATCATACTTCAGCAGTGCAATTCTATCAAGTCCCATGCCAAATGCAAAGCCTGAGTATACTTCCGGATCGATGCCGCAGTTTCTGAGTACATTAGGATGTACCATGCCGGCACCTAATATCTCGATCCAACCCTCATTTTTGCACACTCTGCAGCCCGCGCCCTTGCAGGCGGAACATGTGCAGTCCATTTCGGCACTTGGCTCGGTAAATGGGAAGTGATGAGGCCTGAACCTTGTCTTGGTGTCCTCTCCGTATAGCTTTTTTGCAAAAACATCAAGAGTCCCTTTCAGATTTGCCATAGTAATCCCTTTATCCACAACAAGCCCTTCTATCTGGTGGAACATTGGTGAATGAGTAGCGTCTATTTCGTCTCTCCTGTAAACCTTACCGGGCACCAGCACTCTAATCGGAGGCTTCTGCTGTTCCATTGTCCTTACCTGCATCGGAGAGGTCTGTGTCCTTAACAGTATTTCCTCGGTAACATAGAAGGTATCCTGTATATCTCTTGCAGGGTGATATTTATTGTGGTTTAATGCATCAAAGTTGTAGTAGGTCTTTTCTACCTCAGGTCCCTCCACAATAGAAAAGCCCATGCCGATAAATATCTGGCTGACCTCATCCAATACCTTGGTCAGCGGGTGTTTATTACCCAAAGCCTTTCTCTTTGACGGCATCGTTACATCGATAAATTCGCTCATAAGTCTTGTTTCCAAATCTTTTCTTTTAAGGCAGTATGCTGTCTCTTCAATTTTCTCATTGATGTAATCCCTGATTTCATTGGCCAACTGTCCTATAACAGGCCTTTCCTCAGGGCTCAAACCGCCCATTCCCCTCAGAACCTGTGTAAGCTCTCCCTTTTTGCCCAGATACTTGATTCTTAAATCTTCCAGCTGCTTCTGAGACTGGACGCTTTCTAATTCCTGGACGGACTGCAATTTGATTTTTTCAAGTATTTCTTTCATTTTCATGCTCCTTTCCATAGATTAATTTTAATTATATAAATAATAAAACCTTCATTCCCAAAAAGGGACGAAGGTTATCCGCGGTACCACCCTGCTTGTTTGCGCAACTGCAAACCGCTCAAAATATAACGGTATTAGCCGTCAAAGCTTACTTTGTTCAGCCCTGAATCTCCGGAGTGAACTTCAATTGCTTCCCTGCTGGTGCGCTTTCAGCCGCCGGCAGCACCTCTCTTTAAACCTTTCACAATTTACTCTCTCCATCAATGATTATTACACTATTGCTTTTCATATAAATCCTTATAATTATATCACAGAGTTCCGGGCATTACAACAAGTTTGATTTAGGGAACTGCAGTATTAGGTTATAGTATTGCTTAATACCTTGTAATTATCCGATTTTATTTCATTCCAAAAAACTCATTGTATCCCTGTTTATAGTTGATTATAATTTAGTTATACAGATTTATGGAGGTGAAACCATGCTTGACAGACGTAAAGGTCCGGATACACTGGTAAAATGGGTTAAGTGGTCCGGAATTATATCCTGGATTCTTGTCTCTGTAATAATTTTCATAACTCTGGTTGCAAAACCCGGCTTCGAGTCCTATATGGACAAGTCCTTTCATATAAGACTGCAAAGCACCTGGGATACTGATCTTATGCACTACGTTCTGCTGCTTCTGGTATTTCTGTTCTTTTTCTGTATGATATCTATTGCAGTTAACCTTACAAGATGCAGAAGAAAGAGCGACAGATTCAATAAAACGCTTATACTGAACGCCGCAGCTGCTTTTATCGGCATCCTGCTTTATTTGATTTTCTTTATCTGATGCTTTTACGGCGCTTTGTACCGTTAGTTAAATTTTATCAGTTTCTTTATCTATAATTGTATATGTTTCATCAGCTGTTGCGGCTGACCTATTGATGTTAATTTGGCATTCTTTTCTGGCGATTTTCTTGTTCAGAAGCTCCATAATTGCAAGTAGGATTTTGGCCTGTTTCTCCTTTTCGCGGAATGTAAAGCGATGGTTTCTGATTGTTGATGTACTGCCGCCTTCCTGCTCCCTAACTATATCATTGTCGCTGTAGCCCCTGTAAAAAAAGCTCAGAAGATGTCTCTGGTGGTCAGTCAGCCCGGTATATTTTTTATCCATATTCAGCAGGAATTCAAAAGTAGAGGAGTGCTCCTTGCCGATATGGACTTCAATGTACTTTCCTGCTTCATATAAAATGCCGTCCTCAGGGTATATTATGCCCTTGCTGAAGCTCCTGCCACATAAAAGACAAATATATTCTTCGGTATCCTCCTTGAATATATAGCCTTTCTTAATCTCTTCAACACTGGCGTTCCAAAAGATTTCAGACAAATCACTCACTTAATGTTCTCTCCTTATGTTCAATAATACTAGGCGTTTGCAAAACACCTCTACCCATTGATTTAACTGAACTTTTTACGTTATTTATATAAATTTTCTCTCCGCATTTGGTATAATGTAAGTACCACCAAACAACACACCAAATACGGAGGAAAATTTATGGCTACTATTTATTCCCAACTCTCACTCGCTGATATTTACAAGGATTGTCAGGATCTATTCCTTTCTGATAAACCGGCTTTCTTTTCTCTCTTAGAGAATTACATCGATTTTGAAGAATTCATCCCACCACTTTTTACAATGCCTTTTTCAATAATACATAAACATATTATACGCATGTTTGTTGATTGTCAATAATAAAGACAGGCATTGCCTATCTTCGTAATTTAAGATATCAGATTCGGAATTTGAACGTTTTTTTGCGTCCGAGAGCCCGCATGAGGGCCAGTTCTGCTTTTGCTATATCCATATTTGCACTTTCTCTGGCCAGAAGCTGCTGCCTTGCTCTCTTTTCCGCTTCCTCAGCACGCTCGACATCTATATCCTCCGGCCATTCCGCAGTATCTGCTATTATTGTTGCATCTCCATTCATGACCTTCAGAATGCTTCTGCTGATAAAAGCATGGCGCTCTCCTTCAGCTGTCACAAACCTTATATCATCAGGCATAGCAACAGCAATAAGGTCAGCGTGGCGTGGAAGTACTTGAAAATCCCCGTCAACGCCCCTTATTGTCAGAACCTCCACTTGACCGTCGTAGAACACTTCGTCCAATGTAATTATTTTCAGATTAAACGCTGCCATCTATATCACCAACATATCATATTTTTTCTAATACTTCATCAATGGTCCCGGTCATGAAGAAGGCAGACTCCGGAACATGATCGCATTCACCCTCCAGAATCATCTTGAAGCCCCTTATTGTTTCGGATAATGGCACGTATTTGCCTTTAATCCCTGTAAACTGTTCACCTACAGAAAATGGCTGAGAGAAAAATCTTTGTATCTTTCTGGCCCTTGTTACAATAAGCTTATCTTCATCGCTAAGCTCATCCATACCCAGAATGGCGATGATGTCCTGGAGCTCCTTATTCCTCTGGAGAATTTTCTGCACTCCTCTTGCTACCTCATAGTGTTCTTTACCTACAATATTGGGGTCAAGTATCTTGGAGCTGGACTCCAGCGGATGCACTGCAGGATAAATACCCAACTCTACAATGCTTCTTGACAGCATTGTCGTAGCATCCAGATGAGCGAAAGTAGTAGCCGGGGCCGGATCAGTCGGATCGTCCGCAGGTACATACACAGCCTGTACAGAGGTTATTGAACCTCTTTTGGTAGAGGTTATCCTCTCTTGAAGCTGACCCATTTCCGTTGCAAGAGTAGGCTGATATCCAACCGCACTTGGAACTCTGCCTAAAAGTGCAGATACCTCGGAACCTGCTTGTGTGAACCTGAAAATATTGTCAATGAACAGCAATACATCCTGTCCATACTCATCCCTGAAATGCTCCGATACTGTAAGTCCGGTAAGCGCAACTCTCATTCTCGCTCCAGGCGGTTCATTCATTTGTCCGAATACGAGGGCTGTCTTGTCTATAACCCCTGATTCATTCATTTCAAGCCATAAGTCATTGCCTTCCCTTGTTCTTTCACCTACTCCAACGAAAACTGAAAGGCCGCCATGCTGCTTTGCAATATTATTGATAAGCTCCATAATAAGTACTGTCTTGCCTACGCCGGCTCCCCCGAACAAACCTATTTTTCCGCCTTTCGCGTAGGGGCATATAAGATCTATTACCTTAATGCCGGTTTCAAACTGCTCTGTATTTGTCACCAGGTCCTCAAACTTAGGCGCCGGTTTATGGATGGACGAATATTTCTCCGCTTCTATTTCCCCCTTATTATCTACCGGCTTGCCTACTATATTCATTATTCTGCCCAAGGTACCCTTCCCCACGGGAACCATTATCGGGCCGTCGGTATCTTCAGCATCCATGCCCCTCATCAGGCCATCGGTTGCAGACATTGCAATGCATCTGACGGTGTCATTGCCTATATGCTGTGATACTTCGGCAATAATCTCATCTTCGCCGTTTTTTATTTTTATGGCATCATACAAGGCCGGACGTCTGTCAGCATTGAATTTGATATCTATTACCGGTCCGATTATCTGAACTATCTTACCTATATTACCCATTGCTTTCACCACCTGTATGTTTCGCGCTAAATCCGCCAAATACTTGTTCAATAGCACGAAACTTATTCTTTAACGTTATAAACCACAGCTATTTTTGTACTGCTATTTCAAGGCCTCAGTACCGCCCACAATTTCTGATATCTCATTTGTAATTGAGGCTTGCCTTGCCCTGTTATACTGCATAGTCAGCTCCTCAATCATCTTGTCTGCATTGTCCGTTGCAGAATTCATTGAGGTCATTCTGCTGCTATGCTCGCTGGCAGAAGCCTCAAGCAGTATTTCGTATAACTGGTTTACTACATATCCTGAAGCTATTGCATCAAATACACTGTTTGGAGAAGGCTCATAAATATAATTGCTGTCTCCTTTTGCATCTTCAAGCTGCAGCGGAAGCAGCCTAAGCTCTGTCGGGACGTATTTTATTGTAGACTCAAACTTGTTGTAATAGATAAATACCTCATCAATCTCCCTGCTCCTGAATCGTCTCATAACATCAAGGGCAATAATTCTTGCATCATGGTATTTTACCGTATCGGTTATATTTTCATAGCTTTCCACCAAGTCACAGCCTGATTTTATAAAATAATCCCTGGCTTTGATTCCAACTGCAATAAAACAGGAATTCCTGCCGTCCATACCGGATACCGCATGCTTTATTACCGCTGAATTGTATGCTCCGCAAAGTCCTCTGTCCGAGCTTATCACCACAGCAAGAGATTTTTTTATCTCTCTTTCGGCTGTAAGCTCGCTTTGTGCTTTTTCTATCCTGTAGTTGTATATGTTCTGCACTGTGTCCCTATACTCTTCAATGTATAGTCTCATATGCTCAGTGCTTACCCTTGCTTTTTTATATTTTATGGTTGCGACAAGGTTCATGGCCTTAGTGATTTGCCGGGTGCTCTTTGCGCTCACGATCCTTGTCTTAAAATCATTCAATCCAGCCAATTATATCACTCTCGATACTATACAAATTTTTTCTTGAATTCTTCTATTGCCTGCTTCAGCGTATTCTCAGTCTCTTCACTGAAGTTATGAGTCTCAGCAATATCTTTCAGAATGCTTTCGTAGCAGTTTCTTATATACTCTACAAGCTCCTTCGCAAAA
>CAZUGK010000093.1:0-15524 GCA_964619815.1 uncultured Clostridiaceae bacterium
ATGTGAAAATTGAGGTTTCGGATAATGGAGAAGGAATAGCTGAAGAAGAGCTGCCATATATTTGGGACAGGTTTTATAAGGCTGCAAACGGAAATAAGGGAACAGGACTGGGACTTGCTATTGCGAAAGAAATTTTGAAAGCCCATTCCTGCAGTTATGGTGTAGAAAGCAAGCCGGGAGAAGGAGCCAGGTTCTGGTTCAATTTAAAAAAGGCTGAATAGCTTACGCCCAATATTAGGCGAAAGGCAGCAACAGATATCAGCTGTGAGAAGGATTATGCGGCTGTCATTCTTTAATTCCAAATATTGGGACAGAGCTGCGAAGCCCTGATTGTATAAGCGATGCAAGTAATCAATCCGCAGGACCGTAAGTAAAAAAATACTAGAAAATATGAGTTTGGCATGAAAATTGCTATGTTTTTTATAGGATAAAATCATATTAATGAGGAGGTTGCAAGTACAATGAGAGAAGTTGTTATTGTTGGTGCAGCTAGAACACCGGTAGGTAGTTTCAACGGCAGTCTTTCAGGAGTTTCTGCAGTTGACCTTGGGGTGGTTGCAGTTAAGGAAGCAATTAAGAGGGCAGGTATTACTCCGGACATGGTGGATGAGACTGTTATGGGCTGTATTCTTCAAGCCGGACAGGGACAAGGTGTAGCAAGGCAGGTGGCTGTAAAAGCAGGAATACCTGTTGAAAAGCCGGCTTATACAATCAATATGATATGTGGTTCAGGCTTGAGAGCCGTACAGATTGCTGCCCAGGAGATAATGTCCGGTGAGAGTGATATTATGGTTGCAGGCGGTACTGAAAACATGAGCGCAGCTCCATACTTGCTGAGAAATGCAAGGACAGGATACAGAATGGGGCATGGAGAAATAATAGACTCAATGATATATGATTCTCTTACAGATGTATTCAACAATTACCATATGGGCGTAACTGCTGAAAACTTGGCGGAAAAATATAATATATCAAGAGAAGAGCAGGATCAGTTTTCTGCAGCAAGCCAGAACAAAGCAGAAGCTGCAATCAAGGAAGGCAAGTTCAAGGAAGAGATCGTTCCTGTAGTTATACCTTCCAAGAAGGGTGACATTGTAGTGGATACCGATGAATTCCCAAGAGCGGGAGTAACGGCAGAAAGCCTTGCCAAACTCAGACCGGCCTTTAAGAAGGATGGTACAGTAACAGCAGGCAATGCATCAGGTATTAACGATGGCGCAGCAGCCTTGGTTATAATGGCGGCTGAAAAGGCGAAGGAACTTGGTTTGAAGCCGCTTGCAAAAATAGTAAGCTACGGATCTGCCGGTGTAGACCCAAGCATAATGGGTATAGGACCGGTGCCGGCAGTAAAGAAAGCGTTGGAAAGAGGAAAGCTTAAGCTTGAAGACATTGATCTTATTGAAGCCAATGAGGCTTTCGCTGCACAAGCTCTTGCAGTAGCAAAGGAATTGGGCTTCGATATGAGCAAGGTAAATGTCAATGGCGGAGCTATTGCATTGGGTCATCCAGTTGGGGCAAGTGGCGCAAGAATACTCATCACACTCCTCTATGAGATGAAGAGAAGAAACTTAAAGCGTGGTTTGGCAACGCTCTGCATAGGCGGAGGTATGGGAACTGCACTTGTAGTGGAAATGTAGGAGAAATCTATCAAATAGAAGGGGGAAGCTCAGTTGAGACTTAAGGATAAGGTAGCAATAATCACTGGCTCTGCACAGGGAATAGGAAAGGAAACAGCAAAAACCTTTGCAAGGGAAGGCGCCAAAGTTGTAATAACAGATATAAATGAAAATGCTGTTAGGGAAGTCGTTGAAGAAATTAAGGCTATGGGTGCCGAAGCACTGGGCTTCAAAGTGGACGTAAGCAAGAGGACACAAGTGGATGAAATGGTTGCAGAGGTTAAGAAAGCCTGGGGCAGAGTTGACGTACTTGTAAATAATGCCGGAATAACTGCGGATTCAATGTTTAGGAAGATGACAGAAGAGCAGTTCGACAGGGTAATAAATATAAACCTGAAGGGCGTATACAACTGTGCACAGGCTGTGCTTGAAACAATGACCGAGCAGGGAAGCGGAGTAATACTCAATGCTTCATCAGTTGTAGGCTTATACGGAAATTTGGGTCAGACCAATTATGCAGCAGCAAAATGGGGAGTTATCGGGATGACAAAGACCTGGGCGAAGGAGCTTGGAAGAAAAGGCATCAGGGTAAATGCAGTTGCACCGGGCTTCATAGCAACACCAATGACAGCAGCAATGCCGGAAAAGGTATTGGATGCGATGAAGGAGAAGGCTTCTCTCCAGAGGCTCGGAACTCCTCAGGATATAGCAAATGCATATCTTTTCCTTGCATCTGATGAAGCAAGCTTCGTAACCGGAACAGTTCTTTCAGTAGACGGTGGAGTAGTAATTTAGGAAATAAAAACAGGTGGGACCATCGGGAACGTGTCCATAGGGATACAAAGTTAAACGTGGTTACTGAAAAAAGCAGGCAGCGGATTTTGCTGCCTGCTTTTTTCATCAATGTTCCGGGTGGATGACCTGCAAGCATGCTCATATATTTCTTGTTCTTGAAATTTTCTTGATCAAGAAGTATAATGGAAAAAATGTGAAATGGTATTTGAAATTGCCGGTCAATGGGAGTTTTATTGGGACAAGCTGCTAACTGATCAGGAAATCAGGGAAGGTAGTCAAGCTCCTATGTTCGTGGATGCCCCCGGCAAATGAAACTACTATGAAATAAACGGCGACAGCCTGCCCGGAAAGGGCAAGGCAACTTACCGTGTACATATGGCGGGAGCGGAAGCAAACATACAATACGGCGTGCGCATCCAGAACATGGCTTCTGTATATCGGTTATACATGGACGACCAGCTTGTCGCGCAAAACGGCAGCTTCGGTGATACCGAATTCTCTCCGGCCTCCTCCTATAGTCCGCAGCTTGCGGCGTTTACTCCCAATACTGATAATTTTGATCTTGTTTTACAGGTTGAAAACAATGCTTACGGCATAGGTGGCATGTGGGAGCCTATCATATTCGGAACTTACGAAAAAGTTTCG
Organism: uncultured Clostridiaceae bacterium; assembly: GCA_964619815.1. Classification (GTDB taxonomy): domain Bacteria; phylum Bacillota; class Clostridia; order Lutisporales; family Lutisporaceae; genus BRH-c25. Next base: position 3,057 of record CAZUGK010000093.1, read on the forward strand.
GTGTTTGACAGGCTGATTTCCAATGTCGGAGCGTCCGCCACGGCGAGCCTCACTATAACATGCCTGTTTTTCCTGATCTTCTTCGCGGCGCAGCGCAGGGAAAAGGATATACTTATCCTCTCAGGTATCAGCGTGCTGATTCTGCTGAGGTTTTTGATGATCGGAGATATGGTGTTGACGGCACTTTTCCCTAAAATGTCCATTGCCACCATGGGTCGGATAGAATATCTGACGTTGCCCTGGACTCAATTTTTATTGCTTTATTTCGTCTATTACTCTTATGGAAAACTTGTGAGCAGGTGGCAGGTTGTTACGCTGCTTGCCTACTCCATTGGCTCGTCGCTGTTTATCCTGCTGTTTCCCTTCGATACCGTTTATCGTCCTATATCATAATGAACTCCATCCTTCTGCTTGTGATTTCTGCAATTACGGTACAACTAATGCGCGCTGCGTGGCAGGGGCGCGGGGATGCGCCGATGCTGCTTGGTGCACTTTGAGTACATGGTATTTGTTTTTGCGCAAGTAGCCGTTGTGGCGCTGCGATACCGACGTGCGCAGGAGTTGGAAATCGAACATTTGAAGGGGCAGATGCGACCGCATTTTATCCACAATGCCCTCACCTCTATCATTTCCATCTCCCGTACCGAGCCGGATCGCGCACGGGAACTGCTGTTGGATTTCAGCAGCTATCTGCGCGGCTTTTATGATTATGAGCGGGATGAACTGGTTTCCTTTGAGCAGGAGCAGGAGCTTGTGCGCGCCTATGTCGCGCTGGAACAGGCCCGCTTCGGGGAAATGCTCCGGGTGGAATACCGTATCGAAGCAGATAATTTCCTTCTGCCGTCGCTGGTGTTACAGCCGCTGGTGGAGAACGCCTTCGTTCACGGACTGCGCGAAAAGGATAACGGCGGTACAGTTACGGTTTATGCCAAGCGGGTAAAAAACGGCAGGGTACGCGTGGGTGTTCGCGACGACGGCTGCGAAGTCTATTTTGAAATTCCTTATAAGGAGTCCGAGAAGCATGAAGGTATGGCTGATTGATGATGAGCGGCCCTGCCTGGACGAACTGGCCTGGATGCTGAAACAATACCCGGATTTGGAGCTTGCGGGTATGGACACCGACCCGGTAAAGGCGCTCGGACCCATCGCGGAGCACACACCCGATGCGGTGTTCCTGGACATAGACTTGCCAAAGCTCTACGGACTGGAACTGGCGCTGCGCATACAGGAACTGTGCCCTGGAGTTATTGTGATTTTCGTCACTGCGCATGCCCAATACGCGTTGGATGCTTTTAAGGCGCACCCACTGGACTTTTTGCTGAAGCCTGTCAGACGGGTGCGGATGGACGACTGCGTTGCTCACTTGCGTAAACACTATGCTCTGCTGCATCCTGAAATATCGGCGAAGCGCACACTTACACTCCGCTGCTTCGGTGCATTTGAGCTTAGCTGCGGAACTGAGGTCAGATGGGGCACCCGCAGGGTAAGGGAACTGCTGCTTTACCTGGTCAACAGGAACGGTTCACCTGCTTCAAAGCGGGAGCTGCTGGACGCGCTGTTTGACAGGCAGGACGACAAAAGCACCGTCCACAACCTGTATATGACAATTTACCGTCTTAAAAGCCTGCTGGATACCCTCGATCCGGATCGCAAGCTGATCCGGTTGAGGTCGGACAACGCGCTCGTCATAGCGTCCGGTGTGTGCGATTTTACCGATTTTATGCACTTTGCACGGGAGAATGCCGTAATTACCGGAGAGAACGCTGCGGAAGCCGCACGCGCCTTAGGCCTGTGCCGGGGGCCGTATCTTGAAAAGGAGGGCTATGAGTGGGCAAGCGATAGCGCCAATGAAGCTGAAGCCGAATACGAGCGCATCGCCTTAGGGTTTGGCAGCTGCCATATCGCGGCAGGCCGCATGCAGGAAGCAGAATGCGTCCTGACTATGCTGCTTGCGCGCAACGCATTGTGCGAGGAAGCGCATACCCTCCTGCTGGATCTGACTCTGCAAACCGGCAACCGCGACGCTTATCTGGGGCGATATGAGCAATATGCCCGCATTCTGAAAAAAGAGCTGCGTCTGAAGCCCGCTGCGCGTTACCGCGAAAGATACGAAGGCCTGAACCGCTTTTAAAAGTATATATTTTTAAAAGCCGCTTTGAAGGGGAGCATATCACTTTAGAAAATCCCCTTACCGTCAACAGAGGGGAAATCGGCGTTTATTAAGCTGTTTCGACCCGAAGGCCACGGCCACCCGGGCAGTAGCTGTATTGCAAGGCAGGCAAAGCCATTACCGGTTAGCGGGCAATAGAGATAACAAATACAGCCCACATACATTTCTTAGCTTGTGGGCTGTGTTTTTATTTGCTGTAACGGATTGCTGTTTTTTTCAACAGGCTGCCTTATTGAATGGTGCCTATGGTCTACCTGTCTTATGGAACGGTGAAGATATTGTTCCTATTTTTTTATCTGTATTTCTGATATAGGCTCAGAAATTACTGATTCCTTCGGAGTTTTTTCTACCTTCAGGTAGTTTATGAGCATGTTGGCTGTTTCTGCCTTTGTAAGTTCCAGGGTTGGCTGGAAGCTGCCGGATGAAATGTCAGTGAGTCCTAAAGCAGCTGAAATGGCAGCATAGCCTTTGTTCTCGGAAGAAATGCCCGCAGCATCCTTAACATCGAGGTTGAATATATTGCCAAGGTCAGCAACAAAGCCTATTCCAAGTGCTTTTACCATCATTTTCGATGCATCCATTCTTGTAACATAAGCATCAGGGTTTTTGTCCTTCTTAGCAAGTACATTTTGCATTATGGCATTTTCATAGTACCTGTCGTATTCACTGCTGTCGCTTGTCGCATAAGGGATAGGATAGTATTCCGGCTGCGTAGCCTTCATCAGGAATTTTACAAAATCCTTTTGGCTTATTTTAGTGTCAGGATTGAACTTGTTTTCAGTGGAATCTATGATTCCAAGCTCAACCAGCAGCTTGATATCCTTTTCAAACTTATGTCCTGATATATCCGTGAAGGTTGATTTATTAGCTTCAATAATCGGTTTCCCGTTGTAGTCTATGAACTGTCCGCTCTTTGCGTCTATCATGCCGTAGAAGTTATCCAGCATGTAAGCGAGTTTGATTGTTGTGTTGTCGCCATATGCGTCGTAGTTATATATTCTTATATACTTAAGCATAAGGTCATGCTTTGCATAAAGTGCCTTGTAAGCATCTTCAAGGCTTATCACGCCTTTTGCATCAGGAAACTCCAGGTTCTGCCAGAACATGTTGAAGTTTATTACCTTGCCTGTATAAGCACTAACAGTTACATTAAGACTGTTACCAGGTACTGATATTCCATTTTCTTTCCTTATAAAGTTCATATTGTAGCTGGCAACGTTTTGCTGCTTCGTATATGTTTGATAGTACTGTTCCCTGTATTCTGAATTCTTGAATTTGCCAGGCTGCATTTCCTGCAGGAACTTCTCAGCTATTTCTCTGGCTTGTTCCTTGTTATACTTCGGAGTTGTATTTGGTTTATACTCATTTTCACTGCTGCTGATGCCGAAGTTTTTGACTTCTCCTGTAACGGCATCCACTGCTCCGTATATATAGCTGTAGGTATTGCTTTTCTTGTCACTATAGTTCCAGCCGAAGTTCCAAACAGCATTCTCATTATTTTGGCCGCCATAAAGGCTTGAATTATCCATGGTATACTTGCTGTCAACAGCTACATGCTTTTTGAGTATTTCCATGGCCTTTTCCTTGCTGATATATTTACTGGAATCATCAATAACCTTCTGCTCCTGTGGTGTAGGAACATATCCTCCTCTGTCGGCACTCATGGCATACTTTTCTTGCATCCCATACATTGGGCCGTAGTATTGAGGGATTATTATTTCACCGGTAAGGGCATCTATAGGGTTATTGGCATATTTCTGTGTATACGCAAGTATTAGTTTGGGATCCCCTGTAGGATTTGGATATATTACTTGGTATGCCAGCTCCAGGCCGAGCTTTTCTGCATAAAGCTTCTTGGCTGCATCTGCCTTAATAGCCTTCTTTGAATCGGGAATAGGAATTACTGTATCCCATTCCAGGTTATAAGATCTTACCTTCAAAGTGTTCTTATCCACCTGGACCTGTATTCCATTATCCTGGAAGTCGATTCCGTCTACCTTCCTCATGAAATAGAAGTTGTAGATATCAGTGTTATAATAAGGGCGGTAGAGGTTGTTTTCATATTCATCCATAAGCTTTGTTTCCTTGAATTTGTCCGGATGAAGTTTCTTCACAAGCTCTTCTGCTGTTTTTAAAGCTTCTTCCCTTGTATATTTTGGTATTTTCCTGGATTGGACCGGAGCATTTTCCCACTGGTTCATATTTACTATCTCGCCGGTTGCTGCATCTACAGTAACGCTGATGCTTGAACCGCTGCCGGTGGTAGAGTTCCAGTTAAGGAACCAAAGCTTTCTGCCGTACTTTGTTTCTGAGTAACTGCTGTTGAAGTCATGGTTTGCAGCATCAAAGTTAAAAGCTGTCTTGGCAATTTCTATTGCCTTTTTAAGCTCCACCGTATCTCCCTCTGCGGCAGATACGGGACCTGTGAACAGGAGGCTTACGAGTACTGCAGTCAATGTAATAATTGATATTATCCTTTTCATTTCAATCTCCCTTTCGTAGGTTTAATTGGTTTTATACACCTTTGACTACCATGAATTAATAAAAGTTCCAGGAAAATGATGTTTTAAGAAAATCATTTTTTTCTGGAAGCTTCCTCTGTTTTTATCGAGGTAGAGATGAGCTTGTTTATGGTTTTAAGTTCATCCTGGGTTAGGTGTCTCCACCTGCCTACCGGCAGCGAACCGAGAGTTACGTTCATAATCCTTACTCGTCTGAGCTTTACCACTTCATAGCCAAAAACCTCGCACATCCTTCTGATTTGACGGTTCATACCTTCTGTCAGTATTATCCTTAATACATACTTGGAGAGCTGCGAAACCTTGCACTTTTTAGTTAAAGTCCCCAAGATCCTTACACCATTTGACATGGATTCAATAAAGCCCTCTGTTATTGGTTTGTCTACGGTCACAACATATTCCTTCTCATGGTTGTTGCCTGCCCTTAGTATCTTATTTACAATATCACCATCGCTGGTAAGAAAAATCAAGCCTTCCGATTCCTTGTCCAGCCTTCCCACGGGGAATATCCTCTTTGGATATTTGATAAAGTCTATAATATTGTCTTTTTCTCTTGTATCTGTGGTGCACACAATGCCAGCGGGCTTATTGAAGGCCAGATAGACCGGCGGTTCTTTGGATTTTAGCGGTTTGCTTCCAAGTTTTACTATGTCTCCGGGGCATACCTTGCTGCCAATGGATGCCTTTTCTCCGTTTATAGTGACCTTTCCCTGCCTTATGAGCTCATCAGCCTCTCTGCGTGAGCACAACCCCTTCTCGCTTATGTATTTGTTTATGCGGATACTATCGTTTCTATCTGAACTTAAATTTATCTTATCTTTCATATGTACCTCCGTATTTTGCCTCGTGCTGCGTGCATTACCAGGGTATTTCTATTGTGTCCGGCTGCATGTTACACATTCCCCGGAACCTCGGAACCTTATAGTATATATTTTACTTATATTTAGCAAATTAATCAATTTATGCACAACAAATGCTGAATAGATAAAAATAAATTGTAAATAATTAGATATATAGGAAAAACAGCTCAAGTATACATAAATTTCCTAATAAATCTTTTGGAGGTGTGCATATGAGAAAAAGCGACAACACAAAGAACAGGTTAAAAATCGCCGATGACAGCAAAACCCCTTCAGAGATTTACAGCATTATTCTGCGCGGCGTAATTTGCACATTGAGAACGATTTTTTTGAACTATTATGTTTCGGAGAATATTGAGGCATTAATGAAGCACATTAATGAAAAGAGGATAATCAGCGCCGAGGAATATAAAAGGCTTTTGTATGAAGCAAAGGATTTTTATCCTGTAATTATATGTGCGTTGTTTATAAACCCCTTGAAAAGGCATACAAAAAACCTGAAAAGCATTAAGATAGACAGTCAGGAAAAAAAGGAGCTTTTCAGCGAGATCTATGAGGAGTTGAGCATGTTCTTTAATGAATGGCTCTGTGATGTAGAAATAGACCCGCTGCTTTTTTTCAGGCTTTCGGTTTCTTATGGAAAGCCCTTCAGTCTTGAGCTTTCAATTAAACAGCATCTTGCGTGCATACTTACGCCTATAGAGGAGCAGATATTGAAGCTGCAGATGATAGATATCATATCAATGTATACTATAGAGCAGGTGGCAATACATTTAGCACTGGCAGGTCTTGATTATATAGATTACATAAAGTTACCTGAAAAGAAGGACGAAAAGGGAATTGTATCGATACAATTGAATACAAATTGACAAAATAGGGTATAAAAAAGCAAATTGAATATTGTTTCAGCCTGCAGCTCTTGTATAATAAAGCTATAGAAATTACAGCAAAAATACATAGTTTATGGGGGAGCGTCGGCAAATGGAAACAAGAAATTCAAATTACAGCAGCACAAGTTCACATATCAGAGATATCGTGCAGATGGGTCTTTTATCTGCACTGACCTTTGTTGCAGCATGGGCTATTCATATACCTTATGGGAACGGAGGAGTCATACATTTGGGAGACAGCATGATATTCCTTACCGCTGTGGTATTTGGAAGAAGATATGCTGCAGTGTCAGGCGCAATTGGTATGACTATGTTTGATATATTTTCGGGCTTCTCGGTTTGGGCACCATATACCTTTGTAATTAAAGCAGTTATGGGACTGATAGCAGGCACCCTGGCAAACCTTGGGGGATCAAGGGGTGGAAGCGTGATAAAAAACACAGTTGGAATGCTTTTGGCAGGTATTTGGATGATATTCGGGTACTACGCAGCGGAGGCAGTAATTACCTGGAATATAACACAGCCGCTATTCAGCATATTGGGCAATGTTATACAGGTTGGAGCAGGTGCGGCAATAGCTTTTGTGATAATAGCAGCCATAAAGAAGAGCGGATATTTCAAAAACAGGTAGTATATAAAGATTAAGCTTAAGAAGCTATGTATATATAATTTATATACATAGTTTTTCTATTTTTTGTTTTTTTTTTGAAATCTCCCTGTAACCATCCAAGTTTACATAATTGATATAATTGGTTATGGGGGAGTGTGAGGTAATGAAGAAAAGGACATTAAGATGCTTTCTATTATTCTTAGCAGTAGTATTTATACTTAACAGTTTACTGCCGGTACTTGCTGCTGCAGAAGAAGGTACATATGAGGTCGACGCGTTTCTTGTGGACAAGCAGCTTGCGGAAAAAGAGCTGCTGTATATTGAGGATAACTCATATAATTTCAAGGATATAACCAACTATTGGGCCAGGGATGAGATTCTGGAGCTTAGCTATATGGATATAATAAAAGGCTATGACAATGGGACAATCCAGCCTGACAGGACTATATCAAGGGAAGAATTCGTAGCTATGCTGGCGAGAGCGATAGGTATTCCTACAGAAGACAGGTTTGTACAAAGCTATACCGATGTTACGGCCAAGCATTGGAGCCATAAGTATATTACTGCGGCTAAGGAAAACGGATTACTGTCAATATTCAGCGGTTATTACTTTTATCCATATAAGGAGATAACCAGGGAGGAAATGGCGGTTATAACAGCAAAAGCCGTACAGAATGCTGACGTCACGGGGGAAAAACTCAGCCTTAAGGATATTCCCCAGTATTACAAATATAAAGATAGCATTGACAAAGTAACTTCATTGGGAATAATAACAGGACTGCCGGACGGAAGCTTCAATTCTAAAGGAAAGGCAACAAGGGCACAGGCTGCAGCGGTTATAGGAAGAGTGCTGAAAACCAGGGAGGCCTCTAATGAAACACCTGATGCTGCTTTGACTGCCTTTGCTGAAGACTATGAAAAAAGTGTCATAAGCTCTTTGAGTGAAGGCGATCTGAGCTTTGGTGAACCTATTTCCCTTTCAATAGGAAAAGAGGCGGGCATTAATGCTAAAAGGTCGGAGCAGCTTAGCATACAGTACCCAAAGGGACTTGTAAACAAAAAGCATATGGAGAATGCCGGCTTTGAGGTTTTGAGCAAATCCAGGTATCTTGCCGAAATAGATGTGACTTATGATTTGGTGCTGGATACCGGCAATTATGCCTATGACAGGTACAAAATCAAAAAAAGGCTTTACTTGAAGAATATAGGGCAAAACTGGGTGGTGTACAGCAGTGTGCCGGAATTCAGTGATGATTTTACCTCAGGCAAGAAAATAAATCTTACCTGGCATTATATCTGGAAGGATTCGCCTGACATGTCTAATGTAAAGAAAATAGAGGGGTTGAATGTAATATCCCCTACATGGTTCTCCCTTGCAAATGAGAAAGGGGGTTTGGAGGACAGGGGAAGCCTGAGTTACGCCGGTTGGGCCCATAAGAACGGATACAAGGTCTGGGCTTTAGTAGAGAACAAGTTTGATTCCGCACTGACAAACAAGCTGTTAAATAATGAAAGTGCAAGGACAAAGTTTATCGGCAACTTGATAAATGCTGCAAAGAAATATAAGATGGATGGCATAAATGTTGATTTTGAGAACATGTATACGAAGGATAAGAATGCGTTTACGCAGTTTATGAAAGAGCTTTCGAAACAGACAAAAGCAAATGGCCTGGTGCTTTCAGTAGATGTAAGTATTATAGCAGTTAACTCCAACTGGTCTGAAAGCTTTGACAGGACAGCACTTTCCAAGGTTGTGGATTATGTGGCACTTATGGCCTACGATCAGTATTGGGGCGGAAGTCCGGTAAGCGGATCTGTTGCGCAGCTTTCCTGGGTGGAACAGAGCTTAAAGCGGGTATTGAACGAAGTGCCAAAAGAAAAGCTGCTTCTGGGAGTACCTTTCTATACAAGACTATGGAAGGAAGAATACATATCCGGCAGCAGCAAGCCTGTGGTGAGCTCCAAGGCAATTTCAATGGAAGAAGCGGAACGTATAATTGCTGAAAACAAGGCTGCAAAGACATGGGATGCCGTTAGCGGACAATACTATGCCACATACAAAAAAGACAACGCAACCTACAAGATATGGCTGGAGGACGAAAGGTCCATAAAGCTGAAAGCTGAGCTTGTGAACAAGTATAAGCTGGCGGGCATAGCCTCATGGAAGTATGGGCTTGAAAAGCCGGCAATATGGAGTGTAATTGCAAAGACGATCAAGAGTGGTTCTATATATTGATCGTGCATAAACTGCCCCATAAGTGGTTAGAATAATAACCGAGCACGCAGTATTCGTGCCAAAATCATGTGAGATGCCGAGGGTCCTAGACCTTAGACTGTATGGGCTTGATGTACATTCGTGTAGGCACTTCATATGACTGAGCATACTTATTATCATATATGATAGTATGCTTGGGCAAAGAATACAGCGTGCTCTTCATTTTCTTATCCGGGAATTCCGGGCTTGCCGGTCCTTTCTATTCATCAATAAATTCCAATGTATCTGCGATATCCCTCAGATGATTCTTGTCAGTCCAGATAATAAGGTATTGATAATGGGATCCTTTTACCTCCGCCTGCTTGTCATATCTGGCAATCAAGGCTGATTGGCTGCGCATCTCCATAGGCTGGTCGGTAGATGGAAAAATGAAACAGGCTTCGTGCCCATCAACTGTTGTCTTGAAGAAGGTAGGGTGAGCGCCGTAGGGCTTGAGCTTATGATAAGCCTCATTACTGCATACTACTTCCAGAGAAGCGTCTCCGCTAACGGAAGATACATGGAGGAAGCCGTCTATACCGGCATACTTGTTATTATCAGTTTTACTCCATCGGTATGGATAAAGGAGCTTGACTTTATAAGCTTCACTGATAAAGGTGCTTGATATAATTGGAATGCATATGCTTTGACCTATGAGGAGCCCGTCAGGGTTTATACCGGGGTTTGCCTTGAGCAGCGCAGACAGGCGCATTTTATGGCTTTTCGCAATGGAATAAAAGGTAGCACCCTTTTGTACGACATAGATGGAAGCTCCGGTGGGGCAGTTTGCGGGTGGTGTTGCCAGGGGTATGCAGATTACCTGGCCCGGGAGTATATGGCCGGGTTCTATACAGGGATTGGCTTCTATAAGATCGTCCATTGATATATTGTAGAATCTTGATATTGCATAAAGTGTATCCCCTGCCTGCACTATATAGCAGTTGCCTTCAGGGCATAGAGAATCTGCCGTTTCAGTATCATGGGGGTATTTTTCAATACGTGAATCAAACATTGCAGCCACCTCCTCGATATATTATTAAGCCTTTTCGGTAGTATAATATATTCAGAATTATTTGAGTTAAGAAGGAGAAATATGGAGAATTGTCGTAATAACTTATGAATAAAGAAAGGCTTGGAGTTTAATGACTCCAAGCCTTTTCACTAATTCTCCCTTGCGTAGCCCGAGTTAAAAATGTGGCTGCCAATGTATTTCCAAAGAACATGTATTGTAATTGCCTGAACCGGCAGCATGACAGCACGGGTATATATCCTGGGCAGCAGAATAGCAACTGCAGCTTTTCCCGTAATCATGGACAGCCAGAGTGTATTAAGTCCAAGGTCAACAAATAAAGATATAACAAGTACACTGATAGTTACCCTTATTAGTGTAACCGGCTTCCTGTACAGGAACAATCCATAAATCGCCCCTCCCAGGAAAGCACTCAATGTAAACCCCGGGAAATATGCACCCTTAGGGAAAATCATCATTCCCAGAACATCAGCAATGGCAGCAGTCAGCCCGCCAATAACCGGACCGAAGATAATCGCTGAAAAAGCAATGGGTATGAACCCGAAGCCTATCCTTACGATTGGCGTCTGAAAGGACAGGAAGCGGGTAAAAATGATTTCCATTGATACGAGCAATCCGACAAAAGCAATTGTCTTTGTCTTACTCATACAATCACCTCCTCTCTTTAAACGGCAAATACACCACTTAAAGAGAGATGGCTCTTAAAGTGGCAGCGGAATGCAGCAAACATACCGCAAGCCCCATAGGACTTTTCGTCTGGTGTCAACTTCCCGTACAACCAGCACTTTACGCATGCTTGCCTACTCTACCTCTATTAACTTTTACCGATAATGAGATTTTACACCAAATGAACTCTAATTACAAGCATTATGTAAATATGAGGCTGACCTTTCAATCCTCAACAACTTCAACAGCACCGGACTGTTCCATGATGGACCTTACGATAGTGCTTTCATGCTTGGGTGTTTTAACTGACACTATTATACCCTCTTTGCCCTCCAGACCCTTGATACCGCTTGCAAAGCTTTCTATTCCACCCATTCCGTTTCTTTCTGTTTTTATAAATGAAATTTCCTGGGATGCCTCAGAAATTGTATTAAATACCTGGGTATCTGCAAGGTCGCTAATTATCATGTCTTTCCTGTCAAAACCCGCATTTTTCAATGAATCTACCAGTGCACCGACTTGCCTTTCATCTGGAAATCTTGCAATCAGACGCAATTTTCCCACCTCCAATATTTTTATAAAATACTCTACATTTGATTCATATTATAACCGGGAAAAAACAAATCTAAACTTTTGCAATGCAATATTACAAAGCCATTAAGAGTTTATTACAAATTGCTGAAGCAGTACAGTTTGCAAAAGAATTATCATATTTAATTACTAGGATAGATACAAGAACTATAACAAGGGGGTACGTTTGATGTTTAGAAAATTTGTAACAACTCTTACTATCCTGACGCTTGTTCTGAGCGCAGTATTGCCGGTACAGCTTTTTGCCGATGAGGATATCGGTTATGAAGGGCGTATATGCAGAGATTTGGGGATACTCAAGGGAAATACCGGAGTCGTGGATAATGCCTATTTGGATACACGACCCAGCAGGCTGCAGGCGGCAATAATGTTTTTGAGACTAAAGGGATTGGAGCAGGATGCATTATCTTACAGCGGGAGTAATAATTTCAAAGATGCAGGTGCAGTTGCCTGGAAGGAAGGCAGAAATGTGCTCAGCTATTTGAAGGATCACCCTGAACTTGGGTGGATAGGCGACGGAGTTAATTTCCTGCCCTACAGCCTTATTGATTCAAAGGCATATTACAAGGTTCTTTTGGAAAGCTTGGGCTATAAGCAGAAAATCGATGGGGATGGAGACTTTGCATGGAGCTCAGTGCTTGATTTTGCAGCAGAAAAGGGTTTGGACAAGGTGGCAGATACAAAGAATTTCACTGTAAGGAGCCTTGCAATAGCTACCGTAGAGGCGCTTGAGACAAAGATGAAGAGTACCGGAAAGAAACTGATAGAGTATCTGGTAGACATAGGAGATGTGGATAGGGATGACGCAATATCACTCGGTTTGTACTCCAAAGGCCTGGAAGCAGCGGTGAAAGACGTAAGAGCAATTTCCAACAGCA
>CAZUGK010000094.1:0-7591 GCA_964619815.1 uncultured Clostridiaceae bacterium
TAAATCAAGGGGAGTTTGTTTCTCTTATGGGGCCCTCAGGTTCGGGGAAGAGCACCCTCCTTTACCTGCTTGGCGGCTTGGATAAACCGACCTCGGGGAGTATCAGGCTGAAGGGAAGGGAATTGTCGGTGATGAAGGACAAGGAAGAAAGTGAAATGAGGAGAAGAGAAATAGGCTTTGTATTTCAGTTTTATAATCTGGTTCCCAATCTAAATCTGGAAGAAAACATAATGCTCCCCATATTATTGGATGGGAAGAACCTAAAGCAGTATAAGAGTAAGCTTGATGAGATTTTAGAGCTTGTAGGCCTTGCGGATAGAAGGAAGCATACGCCCAGGGAATTGTCCGGAGGGCAGCAGCAGCGGGTAGCCATTGCCAGGGCATTGGTAAATGAACCGGATATTATTTTGGCAGATGAACCTATAGGTAACCTTGATAGTAAAACAGGAACGGAGATAATGGAATTATTTAAAAGAATAAACAAAGAAAAAAATATGACCATAGTGCAGGTTACTCATTCATATGAGGCGGCACAGTATGGGGCGCGGGCAATAAACGTAAAAGACGGAAGGGTGTGGGAATAATGAAAAAAGTGTTAATAACTGTTTGCTTGCTGACGGCAATACTATTTACAGCAGGTTGTGGGAAAAAAGATGCAAAGGATGCAATAGCACAGCAGGAGCAAGAACAGTCCAAAGCTCCAGCCCAGCAAACTGTTCAAGCTTTTGGAGTGGTCAAGACAAAACAGGTCAAAGGGATTATGTTGGATTTGCCTGCTTCCATTGCAAAGTTACATGTACAGGAGGGGCAGAGGGTAAAAAAAGGAGATGTATTGATTACATTAAGCTTAAAGGAAATTGAAGAGCAGATTAAAGAAAAGGAAGATTCATTGAAAATTGCCGAATTGGAATTACAAAAACTTTTAGAAGATATAGGCGATAATAATAAGAATATCGATTATGAACCTGAAATTATACAGGCGAATAATAATCTTGTAAAAGTTCAAATAGAATATGAAAAGCTGGAAAAGGATTTAAAAAATAAAGAAGTTATGCTCAAAGAAGGAGCAATATCGCAAAATGAGTATGACGATTCTAGGGTTGTATTAGAACAAAAACAAAAGGAACTTGAGAATGATAAGATAAGGCTGGAGGCCCTAAAAAACAATCAGCGAACTTCCAATAATAAGGATGCATTGGATATAAAAATTAAAGAACAAAATATTGCCTCGCTGAAATCACAACTTCAAACACTAAAGGATAAGATTGCTGAAAGCGGTATAAAAGGGAATGAAATAATATGTGATATTCCTAATGGAGTCATTGAAAAAATTAATAATGCAGCCGGTGACCGCCTGAATGCCGAAAAGCAGATCATGAGCATTTTAGATTTGGATACATTAATAGTTCAAGCCAATGTGGCCGAAGACTTCATTAAGGATATAAAGGTAGGAAGCAAAGCAATCGTTAACCCCTTGGCAAACCCTGGCAAAGAATATGAAGGAACAATTTCGAGGATATCAAATATGGCTGTGCAGGAAAATGGAGAAACGGTAGTACCTGTAGAAATAACCCTCACAAAGGTTGATGATTTTTTGTTGCCTAATTTTAATATGAATATTAAGGTCATTTTGCCATAGCCAGGGACAAAGGGGACAGGCACATTTCCTCTTAAAGAATGTAAATAAATGTCATGCTCATAGGCTATTAGGTTATTATGCGAGTTAATTTCAAAATCTAATAACCCTTGTACCTGATAGCTAATAGCTAGGGGTATGGTCAAGGGATAAAGGTTTATTGATATCAAAACCAATATCGGAATTTTTGAGGGTAATATGGGAGTATCCCAGTATTCGCTTGCATATAGTTTAGAAAAGTGCATATACTGATATATTTTGAAGATAGGTACTCACCTATCTTTTATTTTGCTATAACGAGGATCTGTGATAAGGTGGGAAATATCTCGCTGTCTGCAAACTCGGGAATACTGGAACAGTTAAGCCAGCTTGTATCAATCGAGAAGTAAAATATGATACCAAACAATAAGCCGCAGGTGCACTGGCTACGGCTTATTGAACATATGAAACTGTGGACCTGGTACCATATATAACGGTAGTAAAAAAGCCATTGTCAGAACGATCGACCTCAAAAAACAACCGTTCTGCCAACAGCCTTAGACTTTAGCGGGTATAAATATGCTTTTCCATTTCCTCCGCAGCAGCGGTAAAATTACCCTCTTTCATGAACTTCAAAATTCGTTCATGAACCAGCAAGGAATGATGATTTGCCTCATAATGCTCATGTAGGGTATACTTTGGAAAGCTATGCCATAACTTGTTAATCAGTTCAAGGAGGAGAGGCGATGAAACCTTATTGTAGATCGTAAAATGGAACTCTGCATTTAATATGCGGATGTTTTTCCAGTCTTCCATTTTCAGATCGCTCCACGCTTTTGCAAGATTATCCTCTAGCAATGCTATATCGGTATCTGTCATATGCTCTTGGGATAACAACACCGCCTTTGGTTCAAGTATACTGCGCACAAATAGGGTATCCTCCATTTTTTGTGTGGAGAAGTTTGCAACAACATAACCCTTGTCCAGTTGATTTTCCACCAAAGCGTCATTTTCCAATATACGCAAAGCATCGCGTACAGGCATACGGCTGACCCCCAGCTTATCGGCGAGGTCGCTTTGATTCAATCTTTCACCAGGGCGAAATTCACCTTCCAAGATGCTTTTCTTTAGTTCTTCATAAATAATCTCATGCAGGGGTGTTTTTTTAATCTGACTTATCGCCACTTGTTATCTCACTCCTATTTAATGACTTCTGTTATTTTAATACACTATAGGAACATTTATACTAAAAAATCAGCAGTTCCCTATATGTTATTGCTCCACAGGTACAAAATTCGGCTTTGGAGGCGCATACGGAACAAACTGCCAAGAACCGGTACCGATCGGTGGAATGTCTCTGTCAACTATTACATCGATTACGCAGGGACGATTATTTTTGATTGCAGCTTCAAGAGCAGGTGCCAGATGCTCGGGCCTTTCGACTCTCATCCCGTCAGCACCAAAGGCTTGGGCCAGTTTTGCATAATCTGGATTGTACAGTTCCCCGGATTGACAATCCCGGAAGCTGGTGCAAAGTTCACGTTTGAAGTAACCGTTCTGTAGGTCACGGATGGAACCAAAAGCGTGATTATTTATAATGACCCAGACAGCCGGGATATGGTATTCGACAGCAGTTGCAACCACTTGCGGCGTCATGAGGAAGCTTCCGTCGCCTACGAAAGCGACAGCCGGCCTCTCTGGGGCAGCCAGCTTCGCACCGATAACACCTGCTGTTGCAAATCCCATGGTAGCAAAGCCCCATGACTGCATGATGGTCTGGCTCTCATAGGCCTTCCAGAATTGGACAGCCCAGTTGTGGTGGACGCCGACATCGCTGAGGAAAATCCCGTCTTCAGGTAACGCCTTGCGGATCTCATTGATCAGGCGTCCTGGGGAAATGGGATACGCATTATTCTCCAGCACGGGTTTTACGGACACATCCCATATGCGCTGCCAATCCTTAATTCTGTTATTCCATTCTGAATAATCGGGTTTACTGCTTCCAAACTTCTGTTTTGCCCCTCTCAGCATCTGACTCATAAATAGCTTGATATCGGCCACAATGCCCAGTTCAATCGGATAGGTTTTGCCCAGTTCACGCGGGTCAATGTCTACCTGAATCAATGTATTGTTTTTCATATCGTAGGTGATGCCATCTATCCAGCCACTTGTTGAACGGTCATCGAAACTGGTTCCCAGGGCGAGAAGGATATCACAGTGAATTCCAGCCTGATTTGCAGCATAGGTACCGTTACGTCCAGTAGCACCAAGGCAGATAGGGTTACGCTCATCGATAATGCCTTTACCCATAGGGCTGGTATGAACGGGAATTCCCATGAAGGAAGCAAAGGCAAGAATCTCTGAACCCGCCTCGGAAAGAACCGCGCCGTTGCCCGCTACGATCAGAGGTCTTTTTGCGGTGGTCAGCATCGTCAGTACTTTTTCCACAGCTGCAGGATCTGCCTCGCTACGCTGCATTATGTTTGGTATATAGCCATTGTACGACTGAGTTTCGACATCATCCTCCTCCTGGAACACATTAAATGGGACATCCAGATTTACTGGGCCAGGTCTGCCGGAAATACATTCATTATATGCTTGCCGGATTGCCGTAGGCAGCATATCAACGCGCTGCGGCTGGAAGCTCCTCTTTACATAGGAACGAATAACTGAGGGAAAATCACCCTGAAAATATCGGCCTGTTTCCTGGAAAGGGCCTTTATTAAACTGCTGAGTGGGGGCATTGCCTGTAATGGCCAGAAATGCCGAAGAATCCATAAACGCAGTAGCAAGCGGGGTAACCATATTTGTGGAGCCGGGACCGCAGGAAGTAAATGTGACTATGGGACTGTGTTTTACACGATAATATACGTCTGCAATATGCCCAGCAGATTGTTCATGCCGCACAGTCAGGGTCTTGATTGCATCCTGATGGGTATAAAGGGAATCCATCAGGCCAATGATACCATGACCGCATAGTCCTACGGCATAGGGTACTTTCGCTTCTGCAAGGTAATCAACAATAATATCTGCACCTTTTTTCTTCAACTGTATACACTCCTTTTCTTATGTCTCATTTAGCCTTTCTAGAGATCATGTAGTGTATATTGGATATCGTATGAAAGTATTATACACTATTATTTTCCAAGCTGCAAGTATCAATTTACAATTTCATCAGTTTATTTTCACTTTAAAATGTCAGGTATACAGCACTTGGTAGTGCAATCTTTACTTTTTTACTACATAATTCAAATTTGTGCAAAAATTTCGACATAATTATTGCTTTGCTTAATTTATTATGATAAAATAAAACCGAAGATTGGATATCGTATATTGCATATTGGATATAAAAGTAAATTTACATAGTATTTATCCCACTATAATGAAAAAGGGTTGGTGTTTCAATGAGGGACCATATTCTAATTACCGAGGTAGCGCCGAGGGATGGCTTTCAGATACTTCCCCGCTTGATCCCATTTGAGGAAAAAGTTAAATTCATCCAGAGCATAATAGATGCAGGCTGCGAGGAAATAGAAGCATCTTCCTTCGTCAGTCCCAAATGGGTGCCGCAGATGTC
The DNA here is from genome assembly GCA_964619815.1 of uncultured Clostridiaceae bacterium. GTDB lineage: Bacteria > Bacillota > Clostridia > Lutisporales > Lutisporaceae > BRH-c25. Next base: position 5,193 of record CAZUGK010000094.1, read on the forward strand.
AGACAGTGAAGCTGTTTGCAGGTATTTTGGGAGTCAGAAGAAAGCTACGATGACTTACCTCGTTCCAAACTTGCGCGGGGCGCAAAGAGCTGTAGACGCCGGCACAAGGCAGTTTTTCGTGACGACCAGCGCTAGCGTCAAACACAGTAGAGAGAATCTTAATCAAACTATTGAGGAAGTGCTGAGCGGTGCTGAAAAAATTGCACAGCTCGCAGCCCAACACGGAGTGGAATGTACGGCAAGTATTGCAGCAGCTTTTGGGTATTCACAGGACCCGGAAGGCGTAAGCAATGAAAGAGTCTGCCAGATTGCAAAAAGGCTTGCTGATGCAGGTTTTTCAGCGATAACACTCTGCGACTCTTCCGGAGAGGCAAATCCGGTGAGCGTTGCTGATCTGTGCGCTCAAGTTATTGAATGTACCGGCGTTCCCATAGGCATTCACTTGCACCAGGCAGGAGGGATTGAATTTGCCAACGCGCTCGCAGCACTGCAGGCGGGTGTGCGCGTTTTTGAAGCTGCTGTCGGCGGTTTGGGGGGATGTCCCTATATCAAAAAAGCAAAGGGTAATATCGCAACGGAAAAACTGGTTAAAATGTTCACTGATATGGGATATGAAACCGGTGTGGATATTAGACTGATTGAACAATGTGCTGAACAAGCGGAAAGAATACAATCAGAGTATGGAACCCCGGAATGCTGCACAGAGAAAGCCTAAGATACGTACCGACAAAATTGTAAAAAGGAGTCATTATTATGAATGAGAAAGAGTTGATACAGGAACTTGTTGAAAGGAGCCGCAAAGCCCAGGCAATTGCATGGGATTATTCCCAGGAACGAGTTGATGAACTGGCTGTGGCTATTATGTATAGTTTATCCCGTCCGGAGGTAGCCGGTGAGATTGCAAAGATGTCATTTGAAGAAACGGGCATGGGTACCTATGAGGCAAAGTTAAAGCGGTTCACCGGCAAGCTCCCCCAGATTTGGCAGGAGATCAAGTCCATCAAAACCGTCGGAGTGGTGGAACAGATTCCTGAAAAAGGTATCGTTAAAATCGCGAAACCCGTGGGGGTCATTGCTGCGCTGATTCCCAGCACCACTGCCGATGCGACCCCTGTATTTAAGGGCGTCCTTGGATTGCGCGGTAGGAATTCAGTGATTTTCGCCCCGCATCCTGGAGCCAAAAAGACCACCTTTGCCGTAGTGGAAAAAATGCGGGAGGTGTTGCGGCTGAACGGCGCCCCTGAGGATCTGTTGATCTGCATCGAACAGCCTTCCAAGCTTATGGCCAAGGAATTGATGAGTGCATGTGACATCACGTTCGCTACCGGCAGCCATGATATGGTAGTCGCTGCATACAGTTCCGGCAAACCGGCTTACGGTGTGGGCGTCGGCAATGCCGTGGTCGTTGTTGACGAGACGGCAGACATGGCTAATACCGCCTACATGATTCAGCTGAGCAAAGTCACCGACAACGCCACCGGATGCTCCGCTGAAAATTCACTTGTGATTCAGGAGAGCATTTACGATAAATTTTTAAATGAGCTTGGAAAGCAGGGTGGCCACCTGCTGAATGCGGAAGAGAAGGCAAAGCTGCAGAAGACTATGTGGGTTGACGGACATCTAAACCGCGAGATTGTTGCAAGGCCGGTAAAGCGGATTGCGGAACTGGCGGGGCTGAACATCCCGGAGGATACGAAATTCCTGGTTGTGGAGGAAACAGGATATGGCAAGGAATACCCGTTCTCAGGAGAAAAGCTGTCCCTTGTGCTGACTGTTTATAAATACGGCGCGTTCCAGGAGGCCATAGATATGGTGAACAACATCCACAGCTATTCCGGTGCGGGCCATTCCTGCGGCATCCATTCCTTCAATGAAGAGCACATACGTGAGCTCGCCCTGAACACAAAAACAACTAAGGTTCTGGTTCGCCAGCCACATCGTGCCGGTAACAGCGGAAACTGGTTCAATGGGCTTGCGCGTACGTTCTCGCTAGGCTGTGGAACCTGGGGCGGAAACATTGTTTCTGAAAACATCACTCAGAAGCACTTTGTCAATACGACTTGGGTGTCAGAGCCTATAGGTCCTGTCGGTGTGTGCCCATACACCGAGGAGGAGATTTTCGGCGATATTATAAACCGTGTTAAGTTACTGAAACATTAAGTATGAAAAAGCACAGGCAAGCATTACCAAATAATAAGAAAGAAGGGGCTTGATTATGATCAAACTTGGTGTAAATACGTATTCTTTTCTGTGGAATGAACCTATAGAAAATACTGTAAAAATCCTAGGTGAGGCAGGTTTTAAAGGAATTGAGTTTATAGTATCCCCTCCACAGTGGAATCTAGATACCTACCGTCCGGGGCAGTTTAAGGAACTGAAAAAAATCATGGACGGGTATG
>CAZUGK010000094.1:7601-11261 GCA_964619815.1 uncultured Clostridiaceae bacterium
ATGAAGGTCTTGTCCCTGAATATTCCCAGTCTGGATATAAATGCGGCAAGCCCCTTCCCTGAAATGCGAAGGATGACGCTTGAACTTTATAAGAAGCTGACCCATATCTGTCTGGAGCTTGATGCTGAGATCCTACTGGTATTGGCCGGAAAACGCCATCCCCTCCTCCCCCCCGAATTTGAGCTGATCTTTGACCATTGTAAGGATACTCTGAGTAAAGTTATTGACTACACTCGCGACACTGGACTTACGATTGGCATAGAAACCTGTCCCTCTATCTTCGTAGACAAGGTCGCACAACTGAAACGACTGGTGACAGAGTTGAATGATCCACGGGTTAAGGTTGTCTTTGATGCGGCAAACGTCTTTTCACAGGAGGATCCTGCAGCTGCACTGAAGTGCGTGAAGGAGGATCTGTGCCTGCTGCATCTGTCAGACACTAAAACCACTAAATGGGAACACAACATTTTAGGTACCGGTGAGGTGGACTGCGCATCCTTCATCAGGGCTGCCGAGGCAATCGGTTATGACGGTTATCTGGTTTTGGAAATCATCAATGACTGCGGAATAGTCGGAATTCAACAAAGTGTAAACTATCTTGAGAGTAAAGGCATCCATCTTCCAAGATAAGGATGCCACTTTCTCACGGCATCAGACTAAAACTTTATTCTTTACTTAAGTGAAAAAAGGAGATGTATTTAATGGAGGTAAAGATCAAGGCCGGAGCTAAAGTAAAAGAAGGGCCGGGGAATTTTTCTGTAATAGAAATTGATAAGCCCCATCTGAGAGACGAAAATGATGTACTGTTTCGAGTTACGTCAGTCGGCATGTGCGGCACGGACGTATCTATCTACAAATGGACAGATACGGTTGCTCGCGAGTATCATCCACAGTTTCCATTGGTCATTGGACATGAAATGTCCGGAATTGTCGAAGAAATCGGATCAAAGGTTACAAAAGTGAAGGTCGGAGACCATATCACTGTGAATGAACATATCTTCTGCGGCAAATGTGAGCAGTGCCAGGCAGGCCGCACATGCATCTGCGAGGATCGCGTCATTCTTGGCTGTCATGTCAATGGTGCAATGACCGAGTATATGGTGGTGCGTCAGGAGAATTGCTTTAAGCTGCCTGATAACGTCCCTCATTATGCAGGTTCTATTGCGGAGCCATTATCTGTGGCGGTACATGCTGTAGAACGTGTTCCAGCTCATGAAGGCGATATTGCCGTCGTTTTTGGTGTAGGTACTATTGGGTTAGGTGTATGCATTGTATTATTGGAAGCCGGCGCAAAGGTAATAGCTGTGGGCGTTGAGGTGGATAAAAAAAGGCTGGAGGTAGCCGAAGAGTTGGGCGCCATCCCTGTGGTTGTCGGATCAGATGGTCCTCAAAATATTTTAGCTGAAGTCCAAAAACTAGGTAAAAAGTGGGCTGACTTGTCATACGAGTGCTCAGGTGCAGCAGGTGCCCTGATTAATGCGGTTCAGATCATTAAACCTGCAGGTACGGTGTGCGAGGTAGGAATCCCTGGCAGGGAAATCCCGCTGGATATTGGCGGCCAGATCACATTCAAAGAAAAGACGATTGTAGGATCCCGAGCTTTCTATCATTCGACCTGGGACAAAACAATGAAGCTGTTGGAAAGAAGCGGAGATAAGGCGGAGAAGCTGATTACCCACCGCCTGCCTTTGGAAAAGTTTGAGGATGCGATCCATCTCATCACATCAGGAGAGTGTATTAAAGCGGTGGTATGTCCATCCAAGAGCTGAGTTTAAGAACAACGTAGAGTTTGAGAAGCAATTTATGATAGCCTGATAGCTCGATCCGATTAAATGGCTATAAACCAAGTGAAAAATTTTCCCAAAAACATCTTACAAAAATATTATATCGGGATAAATGAAAGGAGTAGGCCAATGAAAAAGATTATTTCTCTGATAGTTACTATTTCTATTTTGTTATCCACACTCACAGCATGTGCTGCTGATAAAACAAGCAACGCCCAGGCATCGGAGGGTAAATACACAATCAAACTTGGACATGTCGAGCCTGGAGAATCCAATGAGAACAAGGGTGCCCTTAAGTTTAAAGAGTTGTTGGAAGCAAAAAGCGGAGGCCGTATCAGCGTAGAGGTATATCCTGCAGGCCAGCTTGGCAACGAAAACGATTTGATCGAAAGTGTTAAGATGAACTCGATACAGATTACAATCCCTTCTGCCGCAGCTGCTGCAAGGTTCTATTCTCCCTTAAACATATTTATGATGCCCTTTTACCTGGATGGTAAGGATGAACTGGAAAAATATAATAACCTGATGAGTGCAATTGACTCCGTATGGGACGACTTAAACCAGGGAATCGTTGCTAAATCAAGCCTTAGAATTCTCGCTCCGTTTTGGTATGGAGACCGCTGCATCAGCAATAATAAGAAGCCAATTACATCTGTAAGCGATTTGAAGGGCTTGAACATCCGCGTACCTGATCAGGATATTTATGTTAAGGTATTCTCAGCAATGGGTGCAAAACCGACTCCTTTGGCCTTCAGTGAGTTGTACATGGCCTTGAGTCAGGGTGTAGTGGACGGTCAGGATAACCCTGCGTATACCGACTATGTAAAGAATCTATATGAGGTTCAGAAGTATCTGACTGTTACCGGTCATATTACACAGATACAGTTACCACTGATCAATGAGACTTTCTTCCAAGGCCTCCCGGAAGATCTGCGACAAATGGTTATTGACAGTATGATGGAAGCTGCCAGATATCAGTCTGAACTTCAGGCGAAGGCCAATATTGAAATAGTAGATAAGCTTGAGGAATTAGGCATGACCGTATCTGTGGCAGATCGCGACAGCTTCGTAGAGGCCACAAAAGATATTCCGTCTGCTATGCTTGATAAGGAAGGCTTGGAATTCTATAATACTCTCCAGAAAGCACTTAAAGAAACTTATAAATAACAGATTTACTGCAGTTAACGAGCATGGAATAGTCTGAGTATAAAGCGCAGCTATTCCATGCCTGTTGTTAGCAAACAGCATGGCCGAAGGTTTAGAAAATGAAAATGGGAAACACATACAGGAAGGGAGTATAAAAATGGAAAACTTGTTTTCGCTGCAGGGAAAGATTGCAATTGTGACGGGAGGTGCGCACGGTATCGGTTTTACCTATGCAAAAAGCTACCTTGAGCACGGCGCGAAAGTTGCTATCTGCGACGTGAACCAGGAATATCTCAACGAGGCGGCGAAGCAGCTTGCAGAGTACGGGGGCAGCCTGATGACAGGCTGCGTGGATGTCACTTCCGAGAGGCAGATACACGGATTTGCAGGTGAAGTGCTGGAGCGTTTCGGACAGATCGACGTTCTTGTGAATAACGCAGGCGTACTTATCCGTAAGTTCCCCGAGGAAATGAACGGGAAAGACTGGGATTTTGTCATGGACATCAACGTAAAAGGAACATTTCTATTTTCCATCGAAGTTGGCAAGTGGTTTATCGAACAAAACAGACGGGGTAAGATTATTAACATCTCCTCGCAAACCGGTATTCGTGCGGCCGACCGCCGGCTGGTGTACTGCACCTCGAAGGCTGCGATCATCCAATTTACAAGAGCCCTCGCAAACGAATGGGGCAAATATGGAATCAATGTTAATGCCATTGCTCCCGGCTAC
>CAZUGK010000094.1:11271-12013 GCA_964619815.1 uncultured Clostridiaceae bacterium
AAAGACAGACATGAATAAAGACCTGCGGTCAAATGAAAAGGTTTATCAGAGTATGAAGGATGAAGTGCCGATGGGCGATTTTGGTGTCCCGGAGGATATAATCGGAACGCTTTTGTACCTGTCCTCGCAGGCGTCGGACTATATCACCGGGCAAATCATATTTGTGGACGGAGGACTTGTAACCAAGTAAACACATGAGTATCACAAGTCCGTTATGGTATCGTGACGTCGAAGAAGAATACCTATTTAAAAGAAGTTTTATATTTATTATGTTACGCATGATGACTTCCTTGCACGAAGAACATACAGGGGTTTATCAAGACTGTCGGCATGCATCTCTCGATATCACAGAGGTACGGAAACTGCAATATTACAACGATTAGCACTTCAAAGTGCAAGTGATTGGATAATATTTAAGATAGTAAAGGAAGGATAGCTATGGCAACATTGAAAAAGTTTTTAGACAATTTTGAGGAATACGTGGGTACCGCCTTTATGACATTAATGGGCCTTGGTGTTACGCTCGGTGTGATTTCGCGACTGTTGGAAATACCGATGAATTGGACCAGTGAAGTGGCCAGATATTCGTTCATATGGGCGGTGTTTTTGGGCGCCGTCGTGGCAACTAAGCAGAACAGCCATATTATTATCGAGGTATTCATCAACCTGTTTTCCGAAAAAGTTCGCAAGGTTCTCTATGTTCTTTCGAATATTATATCGCTTATGTTACTTGTAATTCTGG
>CAZUGK010000094.1:12023-15336 GCA_964619815.1 uncultured Clostridiaceae bacterium
GGTGTTGGAATTCTGGGATACCAAAATGTCTCTTTTACCGTTCTCAATGGGGTTTGTTTATGCATCGCTTCCCACTTGTTCGTTTCTTATGATTCTAAGAATTTCACAGAACATATTCGCAGAGTTTTTGAATAAAAAGGAGGAAGCGTAGTCATGACTCTTGTTTTAATGATTGTGTTTTTTATATCAATTATCATCGGGATGCCGGTTGCACTGGCTATAGCGCTTGGCAGTCTGTCGGGGCTTGTAAGCAACGGTACCATCCCACTGATGACTTTGCCGCAAAGGATCGTAATGGGACTGGATTCCTTCCCGATGCTGGCCATCCCGCTGTTTGTCATTGCAGGCGATCTGATGAATTCAGCCGGCATCACCAAACGGTTGATCAACCTGTCCCAGACGCTTGTAGGACATGTGTGCGGCTCACTGGCGCAGGTCGGCTTCCTCACAAATATTTTTATGGCGTGCATTTCTGGCTCCGGACTTGCTTCAGCTGCAGCGACAGGCTCCGTCCTGATCCCGGAGATGAAGAAAAAAGGGTATAGCAAGGGGTTCGCCTCTGCAGTTATGGCGTCGGCCGCTACTATAGGCCCAATCATCCCTCCTAGTGTCCCGCTAGTCCTATACGGCTCTATTGCGGAGGTTTCTGTGGGACGGCTGTTCTTGGGTGGTGCTATACCGGGCCTGATTATGGGTGGCGGTATGATGTTGCTCACCTATTGGATTGCACGTAAGAGAAACTATGAAACATCGAAAAGAGCCAGTTTAAAGGAGATTATTAAGGCTTTGCTGGACGCCCTTCTGGCCCTGCTTGCTCCATTCGCCATCGTTGGGGGTATTATTTCGGGCTATGCTACAGCCACTGAATCCGCAATTATCGCCGTCTGGATTTCTATTGTGATTGGTGTATTCATCTACAAGGAACTGACTTTTAAAAAGATAATAAGCAGTATCCGTGCCTCCATGGTAACGACGGGCACTATATGCTTTATCATCGCAGCTTCCGCTCCGTTCGGCTGGATCATGGCATGGGAAAACGTCCCCACTAGGGTGCTTGCAAGCATGAGCGGCATTATGAACATCCCATGGCTGGTTATGCTGCTTGTCATGCTGTGCATCTTGGTGCTCGGCATGTTCCTTGACGGCACTCCGATTATTATCCTGACAACGCCAATTCTTCTCCCTGTAATGAAGCAGATCGGTGTAGACCCTGTCCATTATGGAGTTATTCTGGCCATCAATACAATGGTCGGCACGATTACGCCGCCTGTGGGCACATTGATGTATGTGACTACCAGAATCGCAGGATGTACCATAGCTGAATTTACAAAGGAAGCCTGGAGGTATATGCTCCTTCTATCAGTGCTTCTTTTAGTGTTTGCCTTTGCCCCACCTCTTGTAACTTGGCTGCCAAGCGTATTGATGCCGTAAGAAATTTTCCATTAACGAAAATACAAAATTTTTAAAACGGGCATGATATAGTCTGCGTAAAACGCATCTATTCCATGCCCGTATTTGGTGATCGTGCTTTTTGCTTACCAGATTTAGGAGTTGATTTTATGACCTCTTTTTTTACCACGTTGAATGTCGTCCTTCCCATTTGTATTATGGTAGGGCTGGGGATTTCTTTACGCAACAGAGGCATCTTGAACGATGAGGCGTGTAAAACACTAAACAGTCTCTCCTTTCATGTATTGCTTCCCTGCATGGTTTTCAGCAATATCTATGGAGCCGGCATAGAGAAAAGTGGCTATGGCAAGTTGTTGGGATTTGCCGGGATTTGCCTAGCTGGTGCATTTTTGGTATTGATGTTCGTCGTTTATAAAATAGAGAAAACGCCGGAGAAGCGGGGGGTAATCGTGCAAGGCTGTATCCATAACAGCTTTTTGATTATAGGAATGAGTCTGACTGCCAATTTGTATCCTGCCATGGATTATACCGTCATGGCAATCTTGGCCACAATTGCAATTCCAATGAACCATATTACTTCCATCCTTTCGCTGCAATTTTTTCAGGACAGGAAATATAACATTAAACAAATTTTCTTTAACATTGTTCAAAATCCGTTGCTAATTGCATGTGCAGCGGCGATCCTTATGAATGCCGCTAAAATCTCTATACCCAAAGCGTTTCTTTCTGTGGTGTCGAGCTTATCTCTGTCGGCTATACCCATATGCCTTCTGGCGTTAGGCGGCAGTTTTCAATTTGCTTCATTACACACAGATTACCGGCAAGTTTTCTTCAGCTGCGGAGTTAAGCTTGTTTTGCTACCTCTTCTTTTTATCCCTTTAGCTGTTTTTGCCGGATTTAAGGGTATGCCTCTACTGGCTCTGCTGGTTTTTTTTGGCTCTCCTACCGCACCGGTCACTTATACATTGGCGGCCTCCATGGAGGGAGATACCAAGCTTGCTTCCAAGATTGTTTTATTTTCTAACTGCTTTGCCGTAATTACTTTATTCTGTTTTATCTATGCGCTGTTGTCCTTGGGATTCCTATAAAGGATATCGTCCTACCGGGGATATAAAGGAGCTATTGAATACAGTATAATAGATCTTTATGCTGCATTTACCTGTGTCCTCATGGAAGTTGGATATTCTCGCATAATTTGATAAGTCGATGAACACCCGCTCGAAGCCGTTACGCAGGTTTTACACTTCTATTTCAATGGGTTCCGGCTTACACATGGCTGCAATATAGTACTCAAAGTCAAGTTCAAGAGATTGCTGGAGCGTTGTAATTGACAGTATCCCAGTAAACCTGCATATACTAATAAATTTTGGAGATAGGCATTCAACAATTCCTCTATTTGGGTAGGGATGTTTTGCTCTTTAGCTTGAAGAGTTATAGGTAAAATGGTAAAATATAGAAATAGAGCATAAAATTTGGAGAATGCTAGAGGTGTCTGAAGAAATGTCCATATGGTCTGTGTATGCAGTTCATACGGCTTATATAAACTTCACCAGAAATAATAATTAAAAGGGGAGAGGACAATGAGAGCTATTTGGCCCAAGAGATTCGCAGCATTTCTTTTAATATCTACTATGCTGTTCTCTAATCTGGTTTATGCTACACCCGGAAATAATGCAAAACCAGCCTTGACGGGTAAGCAGCTTGAGAAAAAACTAGACGAGTATCTGAGTAAACTTACAAAGGATGAATTATTTAGGGGTGTGGTGCTTATCACAAGAGACGGAAGGACCGTTTATGAAAAAGCATTTGGAAGGGCAAGTGAAGAGCATAATGTATCAAACAATATAAATACAAAGTTTGAAATCGGATCCCTTACAAAGCAATTTACGGCAGCTTCCGTGCT
>CAZUGK010000095.1:0-15318 GCA_964619815.1 uncultured Clostridiaceae bacterium
ACATTTTTATTGATTACATTGAAATAGCTATTGATTTACACAGCTCTTCACTGGCTGTTTCTCATAAGCACCAGAGATTTTCCCAACCCCAAGCTGCCCATAAATATTACTGCCCCACACCCATACAGTACCATCCTGTTTAACTGCTGCAGAATAGCCATGACCGGCAGAAACACACTTAACATCAATCATATCTGATACTTGCACCGGAATACTGGAGGAAAGAGTATTATTTGTCCCTAGTTGCCCCAGACTGTTATCCCCCCATGCCCATAATGTACCATCATTCTTTATCGCAAATGAATGATTATTACCCGCTATAACCGCTGCTACATCTACAAAATCCCTAATCGCCAACTTGCTGTAAATACTATAGCTTTTTTCATTTATATTTACACCCAGTTGTCCATAGTCATTGTTTCCCCATCCTACAACTGTGCCATCTTTTTTGAGTGCAATATTATGACCATATCCAGCACTGACTTGTATAATATCTGATATACCAAGTACTCTAACAGCCTTTCTCTTCTGAAGCTCTGAATCAGTAGGCGAATATCCGAATTGTCCATAACTATTGCTGCCCCATGCCCAAACACTTCTATCCACTCTCAATGCCAATCCATGATCATAACCGGCTGTTACCATTTTCGCACTATTAAAGTCCTTAATCTCCACAGGTATTGATTTATTTTCATATGTGGGATCGTCATCTTCTCCATATTCGCTATTGCCCCATAGCCAAACGCTTCCATTTTTCTTTATTGCAATCGAGAAGCTGTTACCGGCAGCAATATCCTTAGCATTATTTATACCTTGTACTTGAGTCGGGACTTGTTTGGTCACATAAGTACCATCACCTAATTCTCCACAAAGGTTACTCCCCCATGCCCATACTGTTCCATCCTTCTTTAGTGCTAATACATGGTTTATGCCTGCTGCCACTTTTTCAACATCGCTGATACCTTTTACCTGAACCGGAGAATAGCTGTTCACTTTGGTGCCATCACCCAACTGCCCGTTATTGTTGTTGCCCCAGGCCCAAAGTGTCCCATCCTCTTTTACGGCAATTGTAAAGTCCTTTGATGCCGCTACTTGTTTTACATTATTTAAACTTTCTATGCGAACAGGTCTTGAAAAAAAGAATTCTCCGCCGCTTCCAAGCTGTCCCTTTGCATTATCTCCCCATGACCAAATTGTATTATCACTCTTTAGTGCTGCAAAATGCGATGTTCCGGCAGCAATGGATACTACGTTTGATATGTCTAAGTTTTTCGTAATTGTTTTATTCTTATATTCCCATCTCCATAGATAGCCCTCTTCGTCTAGTGCAATAAAATCATTTTCTTTCACACCAATAATGTTTTTGATCTTACTTAATCCCTCTATTTTCTCAGCTCTTGAGCTGTATATATCCCCTCTCCATACACTTCCGTCATCTTTAACTGTATAAGTAAAGTTTGCACCTTCAACGATATCTATAATCCCAGTTACTTGCGTGATTTGTTCCGGCTCCAGATATTTACCCCTGCAAATCCAACCTATACCATCTTTATCTACTGCAATAGTATTATACCTTAGAGCAAATATCTTCTCCACGTCGGAAATGTTCTTTGTTTGTATTACTTTAGTCCAATTCTCAACCTTATATCTGTATTGGCCCCACAGCCAGATTGTCCCGTCGCTTTTAACCGCAGCAGCATAATTAGTACCAGCAGCGATATGTGTTATTTTATGCAAACCCTCAATCCTGATTGGCTTTGACACTATACCAACATTTCTTGCATTACTAATAACATTGCTTGAGTTATTGCCAACCCCCCATACCTGGCCTATCTCATCCAAAGCCAGTATAAATCCGTTGCCAACAGCTATTCTTTTTATATTATCCAAACCCAAAACCTTAACCGGCATGAATACATACTTCTGTACAGCCTCCACACCTTCACCAAGCTGTCTGCAGCTGTTATCTCCCCAAGCCCATACAGATCCATCCTCCATTAAAATAACCGTATTATCCATAGAAGCTGCCATAGAAACAATTTTACCGGAAGGTACAGCATTTTCATCATCAGGTTCAGCATTTACAACAAATAAGCCATTTGCAATTATAGAAATAACTATTGTGAATACCATAACGGCAGTAAATTTATTTGCTCTCTTTCCCATCTACAGGACCCTCCCGAGTTTATATTAATAATGGTATGTATGAATATTCCGGAGCTGATTACACCAGTCGTCCGGTGTGAGGAAACCGATGTTCCGTTAAGATGGAAACCGTCATTCTGGTGATGGAAACCGTCATTCTGGTGATGGAAACCACATATAGTCCTTTATAATGTATCCATACACCTATGGTGTAAATACATTATGAGGAGGTCATGACTATGACCAAATACCGTGAAATCCTGCGACTGTATAGTCTGGGATTCAGTCAACAGAACATTGCATATAGCTGTAGTGTTTCCAAAAAGACTGTCAATCGTGTCATTAACAAAGCCAAGGAATTGAATATCTCCTGGCCATTGAATGACAACCAGACAGATGCTGTACTTGCTGAATTACTATTCACATCAGCTAAGTGTAACACAACCACAAAACGGATGCCTAATCTAGCTCACATCCATAAGGAACTCCTTAAAAACGGAGTCAGCAAAAAACTCTTATGGACTGAATACATGGAGGAGTGTCGTTTAAATAGCGAAGAGCCTCTTATGTATTCACAGTTTTGTTATTACATCCAACAGGATGAGCAGAAACGACGTGCCACCCTGCATATTAATCGAAAACCCGGAGAACAGGTGGAGGTTGACTGGGCTGGCGATCCTGCTCATATTATTGACCCTGATACCGGCGAAATTATTGACGCATATATCTTTGTTGGCGTCATGACTTACAGCCAGTATGCCTACGTGGAAGCCTTTATTAATGAGAAGCAGCGGGCATGGATAACTGCGCATGTTCATATGTACGAATACTTTGGCGGAGTCGCTAAAATTTTAGTATCCGATAACTGCAAGACGGCTATCATACGTAATGGCGGATGGTACAACCAGCAGGTGAATGCTGTCTATCATGAAATGGCTGAGCATTATGGTACTGCCATTATTCCTGCCAGAGTGCGCAAACCAAAGGATAAGCCAAATGCCGAAGGTTCTGTAAACGGGGTATCAACATGGATTACTGCCGCACTGCGTAATGAACAGTTCTTTTCCCTAGCAGAATTAAATGCTGCAATTCGTGTAAAGCTGGAAGAATTCAATGCTAAACTTTTTCAAAAGAAAGAGGGCAGCCGGTTAGAACTCTTCCGCAACGAAGAACTGCCATTGCTGGCACCTTTACCTGCTACCCCATACGAACTGGCGGAATGGAAACAAGCCACCGTTCAGTTCAATTATCACGTATCCATTGAAGGAATGCTATACTCAGCCCCTTACGAATACATTAAACGTAAGGTTGATGTGAGGATAACAGATAAAACTATTGAAGTTTTCTACAATCATAACCGTGTTGCTTCCCATCGTCGTCTTTATGGACGCAAGGGGCAATACAGCACCATAGTGGAACACATGCCCGAAGACCACCAGAAATACCTGGAATGGAACGGTGATCGTTTCCGTAAGTGGGCTGAACGGATAGGAACCAATACGTACAAGGTAGTAGATGCAATACTTACCTCAAAGCGTGTGGAACAGCAGACTTACAAAAGCTGTATGGGGCTTCTGAAGCTGGCTGATAAATATTTAGTCGGGCGTCTGGAAGCAGCCTGTGAAAAAGCTTTAGGCTACACAGTATCACCCAGTTACAAGAGTATTAAAAACATACTCACAACTGGGCAGGACAAGTCTGCTTCAGAAACATCTAAAGATGAAACCACATGCAAAAACAGTTACGGCATTACAAGAGGTGCCGATTATTATGGGAGGTAAACATCTATGATAAACCAAAGTACGATTGATAAATTAATTGAAATGCGTCTTACAGCAATGTCAGATGCATTCCGTATCCAGCTTAATGACCTAAAAATGAAGGAAGTGCCCTTTGAGGACCGCTTTGGTATGCTGGTGGATATCGAATACAGTAGCCGCAAGAACAACCGTCTTAGAAGACTAATTCGGAATGCCGAATTCGACCAGCCTGATGCCACTATTATGAACATTGATTACACATCAGGACGCAAGCTAAACAAGGAACTTATTAAAAGACTTGCAACTTGCGAGTATATCACTGAACATCGCAATCTTTTTATCACCGGGGCAACAGGCAGTGGTAAGACGTATATGTCCTGTGCCTTTGGTATGGAAGCCTGTAAGCAGTATTACAACACAAAATATATCAGACTTCCAGATCTTCTAATTGACCTTGAAATGGCAAGGAACGAAGGTACTTACAAGAAAGTCATGGCAAAGTATGCTAATCCTGTTCTGCTCATTATTGATGAATGGCTACTTTTGAAGCCAAATGAGAACGAACGAAAGGATATCTTTGAGTTACTACATAGACGTCGGAAAAAATCATCTACTATCTTCTGCTCTCAGTATCGGGCAGAAGGATGGTATGAACAGCTTGGTGGAGCAGATAGCCCACTGGCAGATGCAATACTGGATCGCATTGTACACGATTCATACAAAATCAACATTGAAAGCGTTGATCCTACCAAAGATATTTCTATGCGTGAGGTATACGGATTAGATAAATCACTTAGTGAGTAATATTTGGGCGGTATCCAGTTCCGGACAGGCGGTTTCCTAATCTCCGGAACTGCGGTTTCGCCGCACAAGAATATTCATTAGGCATAATATCAACTCCTTTTATAGATATTATTATATCCTGATTTTACTTAAAATACAACGAAATATTTTACAGCACATTGCAGTTTTACCTATGCCTACTGAGTATTTTAGTTCAGTATCGTCAAAATATATGAAACAAGCTCGTACATATATTCAAATTCATCATAGTCCAAAAGAACCATATCAACCTTGCTGTTTTCAGTAATATACTTCACATTGTTCGGGATTACATAGTGTCATCCGTTCATCACCATCTGCTCTCCTGTCATTTCGCCATAAGCTCCAAATCTATTAAAAACATTCAGAAGTTCCCTTATATTATCGGAAGTACTGCCTGCAATGATATTAAGCTCTTCATCGGATAGTTCAAAATTACCTTCAGCTCGCCTTCTTCTCAATATTTCCAGTCTTGTATCCAAATCAGGCCGTTTTATTTCAAACACTCCTCCCAGCTCAAACATTGAAGTGAAACGTTCATTCATTATTTTCATATCCTGTGGAGACTTAGTAGAGGTTATAATAACCAGCTTGCCCCTTTCAAGCAGTTCTGAAACGATTTTTAAAAACTCTGCCTGAGTCGCATCTTTGCCAGTTATGAATTGAAGATTATCAATAATCAGCACATCATAACCTGATAGTTTCTCTTTAAAACCTATAGAATTGTCACCTCTTATTGCTTCTATCATTTCGTTAATAAAATCATCTATTGTTATATACCGTACTTTAGCATCAGGATAGTGCTCTGACATATAATTCCCGGCAGCCTGGATCAAATGAGTTTTTCCTGTACCCACTCCCCCATAAATATAGAGCAGTTTACCTTGATTATATGGATTTTTAGAAACTTCAAAGACGTGTTTGTATGCTGACTTGTTATGCTCTCCCACAACAAAGGTACTAAATGAATATCTTGGGTTAAATGAAGGCCACTTCTTATCAGCTTTGGTAGTTAACCCATTGTTTAAGACCCATTTCTTCTCCGCGTCCCCGGCAACTGATAACTCTATTTCAAAAGCTTTGTTTGTAATATTTCTTAGAGCTGTCTTAAGCAGCTCTATATATCTGCACTCTATGATGCTTTTCTCAAATTCCGACAACACTCTAAGGTGTATAACATCCTCATCGATAGAAAGTGGTCTTATTATCTCCAACCAAGTTTTAAAGCTAATCTCTGTAAGTTCCTTTTTTGTGATATCAAGTACTTTTCTCCAGATATGTTCCAAGCTCTCTAAACTTGATATATACACGTTTTTATTCTCAATTTCAGAATTTTCTTCAAAGTGCCTGCCAACCTCTGCTAATGCTTGTCCACTGCACTCCAACCTTTTAATCCTGTCATCAACCCTTTTGACCACTTCATTTAGACTTTTCAATTCTAAGAGAATCTGACTAAGCATATCTTCCATTTTCACTACCTCCAGCAGTAGATTTTCCTATCCGTGTCTTCATGGATTTCAAACTGGGACAATGTATCTGTCCCCTCATTCATCTATTTTATGATTCACAACTTAACTGAGATCAAAATATTAATTCAACGAGTTAAAGTGTTTTCTCCTTCAACATACTCACATATAACCTTGTCCAGTTCCTGACTAACCTCTAGTACCTTCTCTTCACTAAAGCTATCTACACTGTCAACTAGTTCGTTTAGTTGTTTTCTTAGCTCTTCCATCCGTTTCTTTATTGCTTTCATAGCAAATCCCCCGCACAATTATTTATAAAACTTGCTTATAAAGCAAATTATAGCATTAAACTTGCTCTATAATCAAGTTTATAAATAAACAATTTGGGAGACCTATTTATGTTTAATATGAAGAATTCAAATGATAGAAATTTAATAGGTGACCGTGTTCGTCAAGCTCGTTATAAATATAAGTCCAAGGTAACTCAGACAGACCTATTGGCCCGTCTTGCTATCCGTGGAATTGAGCTGGAGAAAACTACCATATCCAAGATCGAAGCAAAAACAAGACCAGTAACGGATATTGAACTTGTGGCCATTGCTGATGCATTAGGAGTAAGTGTGTTATGGTTGTTGGGTATAGAATGATTAAAATAACTCGTCATATTAGAAGTTTTTATCATGCTTTGCATTCAGTGTGTCCAAGTTATCCATTCCTTTAATTAACAAGACTCTTTATCGGAAGCCTTTCGTAACCGTCTACGATTTTCCCTATGCCAAGCTGACCATAAATATTGCTGCCCCATGCCCACACCGTATTATCTCTCTTAAGTGCTGCAAAATGCGATGCTCCGGCTGCAATTGATACGACACTAGATGTACTCGTATTTTTTGTAATTGTTTTGTTCTTATAATCCCAACTCCATATAAAGCCTTCTTCATCTAATGCTATAAAATCATCTTCTTTTACACCTGTAATGCTCTTTATATTATTCAATCCTTCTATTTTCTCAGCTGCTGAAGCGGCCATGTCCCATCTCCATACACTCCCGTCGTCCTTAACAGCATAAGTGCAGTTAACACCTTCAATGATATCAATGATCCCGGTTATCTGTGTGATTTGTTCCGGCTTCAGGTATTTACCCCTGCATATCCAGCCTGTACCGTCTTTATCTATTGCAACAGTATCATATCTTAATGCAAATATCTTCTGCACATCGGCAATATACTTGACCTCTACAGCTTTATTCAAGCTCTCAACCTTATATCTATATTGGCCCCACAGCCATATTGTCCCATCGCTCTTAACTGCAGCAGCATAATTTGTACCGGCCGCTATATGTGCAATATTGTCCAAGTCCGCAATCCTCATTGGTCTTGGCACTATATCAAGATTCCTTGAATTATTAATAACGTTGCTTGAGTTATTTCCGATCCCCCAAACCTGACCCGTTGCGTCCAGTGCCAGTATAAATCCGTTACCTACTGATATTTTTACTATGTTATTTAACCCTAAAACCTTAATCGGCCTGAACACATGTTTCTGCACAGCTTTCACACCTTCACCAAGCTGCCTGCAGCTATTATCTCCCTAAGCCCATACAGATCCATCCTCCATCAAAACAACAGTATTATCCATAGAAGCTTCCATAGAAATAACTATTGTGAATACCATAACGGCAGTAAATTTATTTGCTCTCTTTCTCATCTATAGTATCCTCCTGAGCTTATACTAATAATGGTAACTTAGTCAGTCAATAAATCTGGATTCAAAGAGTACCATTACATGTATATAATACCACGAGTGAGAATTTTTTATGTTTTACCTACCTGCCGCACACCCTTCAGAATAAGCGGTTTTCTGTACTTTGACTCTTTCCATCTGAGCAAATCATTTATAAGTAATCGTTCCAAAATAATCGCCTCACATAATTAAATCAATATTGTGTGATTATTTTCACCTAATATTGATTTAATTATACCATGATATGCAGCAATTTTCCAAGCTTTCATCGTAAGCGTCAAATTAGGCGCTTACAACAAATGAACCTGTGCCTTAAGAAAAATACTTCTGAAACTTACTTTTGGGTTTATCCGGCAAGGTCATTTTTATTTTTCCGGCTTCAATTAACGGCTGAATATATGTTTTGATAAAATAAGTAGGTGCTTCAAATCCAAATCTCTCTGCAAGGTCTTCCCTTGAACGCGGTGTAATGCAATAATTTATAATTTCTTGCTCCATGTCAACATCTTTACTCTCAGCAGCTGTTTTTTTATAGAATATAACCTTAAATACTCCTCGCCTATCAATAAATATTGGGTCTGGCATACCGGCCTTTTTGAGTTCCGTTCTTATTGTGGGAATGCCAGAAAAGCGATTTTCAGTGTCAATCATAATTTCCAAGGCTCCTGCCATATAAGGATTTCTAGTATCTGCAGATGCCTTACCCAAATCGTCTACGGTTATTCTACCATATAGGCCGCCCGGATTTTCTAGTTCTAATCTATCCTCATACATTACCAAACGTACAGGGGAACGGTCGGTATGCATACTGTAATCCCTGTGTATGAGTGCATTTAATATTATTTCCCTCACAGCCTTTATGGGATATTCCGGTTTATCCGCACGAGTCCCATCTTCCGCTATTATTGTTTTCACTTTCATATTTCTTCGTACAAAAGCTAATGTTCCTTCTACCATCTGCGGTATAGTGCCTTCGATACGTTTATTATCTATAAACCGTTCACCATCATTACCTAGCTCCCCTATTTCTTTCCCTTGAACTACCATTGCTGTGACACTAAGCTGTGGGAAAAATTCTTGAGGATATTCACTAAGCAGCATTAATCCTGCCAATGTAGGAAGACCATCTTGAACAATACCCTGAGTTTCAAGTATTCGTTCATCTTCGAGATTAACCAGATTCTGTTTTTGCCTGCGCAATTTTATCATATATTCCGTGACATCATCCTTTGACAGGTTTTCTAAAGATGCTCTATCAACAGTACGTAGTTCATCATGTATTCTTCTTTTAAATGCTTCATAGCTGTATATTTCGTATTCCGTCATAGGTTGATCCGAATTTCCTACTCGGATATAAGACCCTCGCAACCTTCCTGCACCTCTATAAAAACATGGTTTATCATAAATATCACATTCAGAAATTTCTGCACTGACTACTAATTTATCTGATACTTGAGCAACAGTAAACAATGGTCTTACTACAGGTTCCATTTGCAAGGATTGTTCCATCACCTTCTTTTGAAGGTCTTGAGCATCATACACTCCTACCACTTCATATCCTGCAGCTTCATCAATTCCAAATATAATTATACCTCCGCCAACCTGATTGGAAAAACCAGATAGCGTATCATATAGTTTTGACGGTGCACCTTCTGCTGCCTTCTTAAGTTCTATATGCTGCTTTTCGCATTTTTCGGAAGTAACCTTTTTCACTAATTGCACTAATTCTTCTTCTAGCACGGAATCACCTCCTTTTCACCCCCATCATACTATAGTTTTATGCAAATATCAATATTTTATTAAAATTTTTATTGTTTTATTAAAATTAATAGCATTTTATTAAAATTAATAGCATTTTATTAAAATTTTTTTCAAAACAATTTCAATAATTTAAAAATATTTTAACCTGACGCACAAGAAGTACCTCTGTCTATGATAAAGCACAAGATTTTATTTCCCAAAATGCCCGTAAACATCACTGCCCCATAGCTACTTGTTTCTTATCGCTTTCTCCAGAGTAACTGCCACATATTCAATCTCTTCAGCACTTAAGTCATTATAGAAAGGAAGTGCTATACAGCTTCTCCCCGCTTTTGCGGTGTTGGGGAAGTTCTCTTCTTCATACCCGAACATTTCTCTAATATATGGCTGTATATGAATAGGCGTAAAATACGGTCTGCAGGCAACTCCATTTTTCTTCAGACATTCCATTACTCTATCACGGTCTATACTCTCATCAAGCCTTATGACATATACAAACCAGCTCATTACTGTAGTCTTAGGCGATACATAAGGGATGGTTACCCCCTTTATCTTTGACAACCTCTCATTATACATGTCAGCTACATTACTTCGCACTTTTATAATTTCATCAAGCCTATCCATTTGCACTGAGCCTATAACCGCATTAAGCTCACTCATCCTGTAATTATAGCCCATTCTTTCATGGTGCAGCCAGAAACCTGTTATGGCTCTCCCCTGTGACCTATAGCTCCTGCAAAGCTCAGCAATATTATCATCATTAGTAACTATCATACCGCCTTCGCCGGTGGTTATCTGCTTATTGGGATAAAAAGCAAATACTGCTGCGTCAGCTAGTGAACCTGACTTTATACCATCATACTCCGAACCCAGCGCTTCACAAGAATCTTCAATTAATATCAGCTTATACTTATCAGCAATTTCTCTCAGCCTTCTTATGTCCATAGGCTGCCCGAACACATCAACAGCAAGTATTGCCTTTGTCTTATCTGTTATTTTTGCTTCAATGCCATCAATATCCATTTCCAAGGTTTCAGGATTAATATCAACAAATACCGGCTTTGCTCTTTCAAAAAGTATGCAATTAGTCGATGCAATAAAGCTGAACGGAGTTGTGATTACCTCATCTCCATCTTTTATGTCAAAGGATTTGATAAGTAGATGGAGACCGCTTGTACCACTATTAACTCCTATAGCATGTTTTACTCCTACATAGTTAGCAATTTTCTTTTCAAATTCCTCTATCTTAGGTCCGATACTGAGCCATCCGGATCTCATTACTTCTACTACTGCATCTATTTCTGACTGAGTTATGTCTGGTTTTGCAAGTTGAATATTCAAGAGCATTCCCCCAATAATCTTATACTTATATACAATATGACTACCTGCTATAAATATCCTCCAATCTTACAATATCATCTTCCTCCAAATAAGAACCACATTGGATTTCAATTATCTCAAGTGGTATGACCCCGGGGTTTTCAAGCCGATGAACAATAGACTGTGAAATATATGTCGACTCATTTTCATGAACAAAATACTCCGAATCCCCTTTAAGGACCTTTGCTGTTCCTCTGACTACAATCCAGTGCTCACTCCTGTGATAATGATATTGTTTACTCAATTTTTGCTTAGGCTTTACTGTAATTTTTTTTATCTTATACAGAGGCCCTTCTTCAAGCACTTCATATGTTCCCCAAGGACGTTCAACGGTTTTATGCTCATAGTACGCTTTATTATTATCCTGCTTAAGCTTTTCCACAACCTGCCTGATCTGCTGAGTCTGATCCAGCGGACAGACCATAAGCGCATCGGGGGTATCTATAATAGCCATCTTCTCAATCCCTACAGCAGCTATAAGCCTATCTTTGCCATATATCATAGAATCTTTTGTATTTAATACTATATGACTACCATTAATCACATTGCCGCTCTCATCTTTTTCACTTATTTCATACAAGCTGTTCCAGCTTCCTACATCGCTCCACCCAAAGTCAGATACAACTACCATTGCCTTATCGGTTTGCTCCATCAAAGCATAATCTATGGATATTGCAGGACTTTCTTTATATGCAAGCTCCACTTCACTCATATCCATAACATCATGCCTGTTGAATGCTTCAAATACCTCCGGACAAGTCCGCCGTGCCTCTTTTAATAAAGTTCCTACATGGTAAATGAACATCCCACTGTTCCACAAATACTTGCCTTCCTCAAGGAACATATTAGCTGTTTCTATATCAGGCTTTTCTACAAAACGCTCAACCTTGTACACATTACCTTTCTCAGGTATTTCACTAGTCTTTATATATCCATATGCTGTCTCGGGACTTGCAGGTATAACTCCAAATGTAGCAAGATACCCCTCTTTTGCTTTATCAATTGCTGTTTGTAAAGATTCTACAAATTCCGCAGTATTTATGATCAGATGATCTGAAGGCAAAACTACCATTATGGAATCTTCTCCATAAAGCTTCTTACATCTTTGAGCAGCCCATATTATTGCAGGCGCTGTATTTTTTCCATCTGGTTCTAGTAATATTTCAAAGCTATCTTGTTCCGGAGATAGTTCCTTTACTTGATTTAATATTTGAAAGAAATAGCTTTGCCCAGTTATTATCAATTGATCTTTATAGGGGATCATGCTGCTTATTCGTTTGCAGGTTTCTTGCAGCAAGGTCTTGTTGCTGGTCAATGCAAGCAGTTGCTTAGGCATTGTCTGTCTGCTCAAAGGCCACAGCCTGGTACCGCTTCCTCCTGCCAATAATAGTGCAATAATCTTCATATATTTCATCTCCTTACCAATGCATAAACAAAACAAGAAAATAATATTATCTTTTCGTAATAGCAGCTTCTTCGCTATACAATTTTTCATCACTTTCTTTAACTAAATCCACGAGATAATTCTTAAACTCCATTCTTAGGTCTTCTCTTTTTAATGCGTATTCTACAGTTGCTTGCAGAAAGCCTATTTTCGACCCTACATCATAGCGTCTGCCCTCAAATTTATACGCATACATTACTTCTTCTTTAAGGAGCTCCTTCAACGCATCTGTCAGTTGAATTTCGTCTCCTGCTCCCGGTTTTGTATTTTCAAGAATACTAAAAATTTCAGGTGTGATTATATAACGTCCTAAAATTGCAAGGTTCGAAGGTGCTTCGTCAATTTTAGGCTTCTCTATCAGATCCTTTACTTTGTAGACCCTGTCTTCAATGTGCTTATAAGCTACTATACCATACTTATTTACATCCTTCATTGCTACTTCCTGTACTCCCAAGATGCTTGTCCTATACTGGTTGTACGCATCAATCAGCTGTCCCAGGCATGGAACCTCTGAATCCACTACATCGTCGCCCAGCAATACCGCAAAGGGCTCATTGCCTACAAAAGTACGTGCACAATATATTGCATGGCCCAGACCACGGGCCTCCTTTTGCCTTACATAATGAATATCAACTAAATTGGAAATATCCTGTATCTCATTAAGTAACTCATCATTTTCCTTTTTCTTCAACTCCAGCTCTAATTCCACCGATTTGTCGAAGTGATCTTCTATAGCTCTCTTATTTCTTCCGGTTATTATTAATATTTCTTCAATACCAGATGCAACTGCTTCTTCAACAATGTATTGGATAGTAGGTTTATCTACTATGGGAAGCATTTCCTTAGGCTGAGCTTTGGTTGCCGGTAAAAATCTTGTACCCAGTCCTGCAGCAGGAATAATTGCCTTTCTGACTTTCATTCGATTACCCCCTCTATTAAAAGCTAACTGCTATTGCCTGTAAGTAGGAACAATTTGTTGAAGCAGATATTTTATATCTTCAGGATTGTTATTAATCCCTGATCTTAAAGCATCCAGCTTATCATTAAGTTCTGCCCTGTCCGTATCAATTGCCTTGGCGACTAATATCTTGTCATGATCGGTTCTTGTCAAATCTTCTTCACCCATTATAAGCTCTTCATAGAGCTTTTCACCTTCGCGCAAACCCGTGTATATGATTTTAATATCTGCGTCGGGTTCCAGACCTGATAACCTTATAAGATCCCTGGCAAGCTTATCTATCTTTACAGGCTTACCCATATCGAGTATGAATATCTCACCCCCGGAAGCCAAAGCACCTGCTTGCACTACCAGTTGAGCTGCCTCCGGTATCGTCATAAAATACCTCACAACATCAGGGTCTGTTACCGTTACCGGTCCACCCCCTTCTATCTGCTTCTTGAACAAGGGTATTACACTTCCACTGCTCCCCAAAACATTTCCAAACCTGACAGCAGCATACTTTGTCAATGAGATTTTGCTGTAAGCCTGCACCATCATCTCACATAGTCTTTTTGTCGCTCCCATTACATTAGTCGGATTAACTGCTTTATCCGTTGATATAAGTATGAACCGTTCAACCCCAATCCTGTCAGATTCCTCAACTACATTAAGAGTCCCGAACACATTGTTCTTTATCGCTTCCTGAGGATATCTCTCCATAAAATGCACATGCTTGTGTGCAGCTGCATGAAACACAATTTGAGGCTTATGCCGCTCAAATACTTCCCGTATTTGCTCGGTATCTCTTACCGAGGCTATTATTCCTTCTACACATACATCACTATACTCACGGCTAAATTCTTCCAGAATATAAAACAGGTTAGCCTCAGAGATATCAAGTATTATCAGCTTCTCAGGCTTGAACTTCCGTATCTGTCTGCAGAGTTCCGATCCTATAGAACCCCCTCCCCCGGTAACCAGTACCCTCTTGTCCTTGATATAGTTTGATATGCTGCTTGTATCAAGCTTAACCTCGTCCCTTCCAAGAAGGTCATTTATATCTACGCTTCTTATCTTATGAATAAGCACATCCCCGATAGACTTATCCAGACTCCTTAGCTCAGATAAGAACGGGACAATCTTTATGTCACAGTCAGTTTTTTCGCATTCATCAACTATCTCTTTTAGTTTGCTGTTAGTTATAGACGGTATGGCAATTATTATTTCGTCTATATCCTTTGCTCTGGCATATTCCTCAATTTTATTCCGTCCGCCGACTATGGGTACACCGCTTACTTTCCTTCCATGCTTTGCCGTATCATCATCTATTGCACAAACCGGATACATTTCCAGCTTCGGATAATTCTTCATCTCCTGCATCAGTAAGCAGCCAGCTTCGCCGGCGCCCACAACCATAACCTTCTTACCCTTGCGCCCGTATAGATGATCTAATACATCCCTGCTGGCAATGCCCCTGAATATACTCGTTCCGAACCTGCTCAGACCAAATATGAAAATATCGATAAAGGTTGCTATTACATATATGCTTCTCGGAACTGTCAAACGCAGAAAATATATAGCTATAATTATTAGCCCATTGGAAACTGCTACAGACATGAATATTGCCACAAGCTCATCTACTCCGGCATATTTCCACAATCTTTTGTATAGGCCAAAATAATTGAAAACAAGAATTTTCCCTAAGGTTATAAAAGGAGCCATCATTAAATAGACCCTAAAATAGTCCATATCCATATTTCTTCCGAACCGCAGGAAATATGCCGCTGCTATGGATATGTTTATTAAGGCTATGTCTAGCAATATGTAGCTGCTATTCTTCTTAATCATAAAATCACT
>CAZUGK010000096.1:0-14107 GCA_964619815.1 uncultured Clostridiaceae bacterium
CTTAGATACGCATTTTCTGCAATCTCACAAAGAAAAGCGCCCCTAGAAGCAATCAGCGCTTCATCCAGCCTGACAGAAGGATCATCATCCGCCAAACGCATGCTTGTATCAATATGAATTTTTGTGAAACCTGCATCAACATATTGTCTGACAAGTTCAGCCGCTTCTCTCATTGCATGTTCCTCATTCATATTAGTCCATGTCAGGGGGCCCAAATGATCTCCGCCAAGAATCAGTTTGTCGAGGGGGAAATTTTCTTTCTCCGCCAGATCATTTACATATCTGTAGAAATCCGAAGGCGTCATCCCCGTATAGCCTCCATATTGATTCACCTGATTTGCTGTAGATTCAATCAGTAAATAAGAATTGTATTTCTTGACTCTTTGCATTGCAGCTTTCAGTACATATTCATTCGCACTGCAGCATGAAAAAATACCGGAGCATATTCCTTTTTTCTGTAACCCGATAATTTCCTGAATGGGATGCATATTTTATCCTTTCCGAAAAGAGAGGCAAAAACTCCATTTTAGCCTCTCTTCATCTACATATTATTTGAGATCAAATTATTCAATATGTGGTAAACTGTAAAAGCTCTTTCAGAAGCGGCTGCCCCTTTACACCGCCGTTTTGTCTTGTATTGAGGCTTCCGCATATACATCCTATGTCTACGCACTCTTTCTTGGTTTTTCCTGTCAGGAACCCGTATACAAATCCTCCGTCAAAGCTGTCGCCTGCTCCCACTGTATCTGCTACTGAGCCTTCTATGGCCTTTGACACATATGCACCTTCATCCGAGATCAATTGCGCTCCATTTTCCCCTTGCTTTATGACTACAGCCGGTACGCACTTCCTCAGCTTTTCTATGGCAGCTGTCAAATCATCGCATTTGGTTACAGCCATAGCTTCATTTTCATTCAGAAATATCATATCAACAAGAGGTATGATATCCCATAAGCCTCGCTCCCATTTGTTTTCAGGATCCCAGTTGGTATCAAGGCTGACTGTCGCACCGTAGCCTTTTATCCGCCTGATGATTTCAGGATAATGGGGCTGCAGCTTTTTCATCAGGAAGTAGCTGCCTATATGCAAATGTCTTGTCTTTTTCAGCAGCTCCTCATCAATATCTTCGACACTCAGAGCATCGATAGTGCCGTTATATGTTAGTATTGCACGGTCATGCCCTTTATTAAGCGCAATACTTATTCCCGTCTTTTCCTTTTCTGTAACTATTATATTATCTGTCTCTATCCCGACATCCCTGAACGTATCCATGACAAACTTTCCGAATTGATCCCTGCCGACCTTTCCTACAAGCACGGTCTTCAATCCCAGCTTCGCTGTCTGGCTTGCAAATATACAACAGGAACCGCCCAATTCCAAAGAATATCCGTCAATCAACTTTTCTGTCTGACCGAATTCAGGGACTACATCCTTGCCTGATAAAATCAGATCAACACAAACATCTCCGAAGGTTAGCACATCTATTGCCTTTTCCAACTACATCACCTCTAGCCCTAATTATAACTTTATCCAAGGATCCAGCCCCGGAGGGTTGCCCGGATCCAGTCCATCCTTCATCGCTCTAAAGTACGAAATTGCCTGGGAGACAAATATGAAAGGTATTCCATTAATTCCGTAGTTCTTGTATGCTTTCAGCTTTATATCCAAATCTGAGTCCATACTATCGCCTGCTTCACTGCTAACTGTTACAACGGTTGCCTTTTTCTTCTTTATATCATTGATCAGCTCGTGCTGGTATTTATAATTGTAAGGCGGGCACTCTATAATAACCAGTGTTCTCTCATTAACCAAAACCATCGGACCGTGCCTTAAATCCAGGATATGATAGTGATTTGATTGAAGCTGGGAAATCTCCTTGAACGCCAGTGAACCTTCATCGCCGATGCCTTTAAGCTCACCGTCGGAAAGCACAACTACCTTGTCCCACAAAGCTTTCTCGGCTATATCTTTTAGTTTCTCGGTATACTGTTTAATAAACTTCTCTTCATTATTGACTGCTTCCTTTATTTCTTGCAGCAACCCCATATTTCCAGCCATTGCTCCTATGATCATAAGGTCTGTCATATAAAGGTTCGTTACGGTTCTTGTCTGACAGACGCTTTCATCATAAGCCCAGGTCAGCTCAAAGCTCATGTCGCAGATTCTTGACAGCTCGGAAGCTTCTACTGCAGATATGGCTATACATTTGCTTCCTAACTGTTCCTTTGCCTGCTTCACGACATTTACTATTTCACTGGTGCTCCCTGATCTGGATGGTATAATCAGCAAGGATCCTTTCAGAAGTTCCTTATACATAGGGAAGTTAAGCAGCACATCCCCACCCGGTATCGAATTAACCGGACATCCAAGCAGAAGCTTCGCAGAAACCTCAGCTGATTTGCAGAGGCTGTAGCTTGAGCCGCAACCGATAAAGGTTATGCTCCTGAAGCCCCCATTATCCCAGAATTCCTTTATTTCTTCAACATGGCCCACAAGATAGTGATAGGTCTGTGCCAATGAATCATACTGATTAAATATCTCTGTTTCAATCTTATACATAATAATCCCCTTTACACTTTATGCTTTGTAATGCTTGAACTGAGGCAGCCACTCCCTGTTCTTTTCCAGCATCTCGTCTACCATGGACCTGATCTCATCCAAACTAAGTACTGCAGAGGTCAGCGGATCCATACATATAGCCTGGAATACTTTTCTCGGATCACCGGTTATTGCTGCGTCTACGGCAAGCTCTTCAATCCCTGCATTTACCCCTGTTATTATTGCCAAATGTGCTGGAAGAGCACCTACATGCATTGCCTGAAGTCCTCCCTTAGAGGCCAAGACTGGAACTTCTACACAACAGCCATAGGGCAGGTTGTCAATCAAACCAAAATTCCTTACGTTGCCGTTAAACTCAAACATTGTACCGTCGCCAAACATAGCGTTAAATATATATGCAGCATACTCATTGCCTCTAGTCAGATCAACATGCTCCTGGCTAAGCCATTCTGTTATTTCGTTTTTCCAGGTGTGCTCCCTGTCCATGTATTCCTTCAGGATATATGCATATTCTCCGGGATTCCAACCTGTTCCGTGAGTACAATATTTCTCAATAAGGTCAGGTCTCTTTCTGAACCAGGGGTTATATTCCGAATCATGTCCGCTTGATTCTGTAGGATAATAATCCAGGTTCAGGAACATCTCATTCCTTACTATCTCTTCTTTGTATATTTCAGGCCTTTTTACAGCCGCCCTTATGAGTGGATAGGCGTCTTTACCCTTCCATTTGAACTCAAGGTACCATGCCTGATGGTTTATCCCTGCACACAGGTATGTAACTTCATCCATCGGTGCGCCAATCCATCTTGCTAGCACTTCAGCCGTACCCTGGACACTATGGCATAGCCCTGTCACGTTTACCTTTGACTGGCCTTGCATCGCTCTTACCAGCATCGCCATAGGATTGGTGTAGTTTAGGAAAACGGCATCGGGACAGTATTTTTCTACATCCCTGATAATGTCAAGCATGACCGGGATAGTCCTCAAAGCCCTGAATATACCTGACGGACCTCTTGTATCCCCAACACAAGTATCTACACCATATTTTTTAGGAATCTCAATATCGTAGCGCCAAACATCTACTCCACCACTGAGGATTGTGCATACAACGCCATCCGCTCCTTCAAGTGCTGTAGCCCTGTCAGTTGTGGAGATCACCGTTGCAGGATATTTTCCTTCTTTTATGATTTTTTCAACTGCCCTGCGGCTGTACTCCAGCCGCTCTTCATTTATATCCATAAGTGAAATTACACTGTCACAGAGAGCAGGGAACGACATGATGTCCCTGACAAGCTCCCTTGTGAATTCAAAGCTTCCCGCTCCTATAAAAGCTATTTTTTTCATATATCATTACCTCACACAATTTTCAATTTTACATAAGTTTCTTTATTTCATACCGGTCATAGTAAGTCCCTCAATGAACTGTTTCTGGAATATCAAATACACTATGAGTATCGGAATCAGTATAAGTATTGAGGCCGATATTACCGTCGCCGGCTGTGTACGGTGCGCTCCGTTGAAAAAGTCGATTGCAAGTGAAGCCGGCATCTTGTTGATGTCATTTACTACGATCAGGGGCCACATGTAATTGTTCCAGCTTCCCATGAAAGTAAATATCGTAAGCGCAGAGAGAGCCGGCTTTATCTCCGGGATAATAAGCTTCATAAATATCCTGAGTTCAGAGGCCCCGTCTATACGCCCCGCTTCTATAAGCTCACTGGGTATAGCTTCGCAGAATTGCTTGCATAGAAATATACCAAATGCGGTTACCAGTGATGGAAGGACAAGAGCCTTAAGTGAATTAAGCATTCCGAGCTTAGAAATGATCAAGTACTCGGGAATCATAATTACCTCAAAGGGTATCATCAAAGTAGCCAAAATAAGAAAAAATGTGAACTTCTTGCCTATAAAATCGAACTTAGCATATATATATCCGGCAAGCGCGCTGGTAAATACTCCCGAAACAGTTATGCAACCTGATACGATAAGACTGTTTGCAAGCCACCTTATAAAGGGAGCCTCCGTAAATACCTTAATGTAGCCTCCTAAATAGAATTTTTCAGGGAAAAAGGTAGGCGGTATTTTGGTGATGATTTCACCATTATCCTTGAAGGAGGTCAAAACCATCCATATGAATGGAAACAATACTATCACCGAGCCAGTTATCAATATGATATAGGCAATTATACTTGTTCTACTACGGTCCAAATCTATTACCTCCTAATACTCCCAATCCACTTTCACAAGTTTTATTTGAATCATTGAGATAATCAGCATCAGTAAAAGCAAGAAAACCGCAGCTGCTGATGCATAACCCAGCCTTGAGTTGTTAAAGGCATTGAGGTAAATATTCACTGCCATAAGCTCACTGGCATGGTTAGGGCCACCTCTGGTCAAAACCATGACCTGGGTAAATACTTGAAAGTAAGATATGACTGTCATTACAGACACAAAAAGCATCGTTCTGACTAAAAGCGGCAGCGTAATCTTGAAAAATGTGATTATACTATTCGCGCCGTCAATAAGCGCACTTTCATAGATCATTCTCGGTATGCCTTCAAGTCCCGCCTGAATTATCACTATATTGTACCCTATATCCTGCCACAGATTTATTATTATGATTGCTATCAGAACAAGCTTGACATCGCCTATCCAGTATATGTGCGAATTGATACCCAGCTTCGATAATACCGTAGCTACGGCACCGTAATTCGGATCAAGAAGGTAGTTCCAAACGATTGCAATCGCAGCTATATTAGCAGTGGTCGGCAGAAAAAATATTGTCCTGAATATGTTCTTATGCCTTGTATTCTTTATATTTGTTATCGCTACAGCAATAATGGTTGATAGTACAAGGTTTATTGCGACCGAGACTATTACAAAATAGACTGTATTTTTAAAGCTTGTGATAAAAGCTTCATCTTTCAAAAGGTTATAGTAGTTCTTCAACCCGACGAAAGGCGGCTTTACGCTCAAAGGGTTGTAATTATAAAAGGATAATATAAAGCTTAGAAATATTGGCAGGATTAAAAACACGAAAAATAATACAAGTATTGGCGCAAGAGAAAAAAATACAAACTTTCCTTTGGAATCAAGGCGTTTTTTCGTGGCGGATAATTTCATGTCTTCCCTCCTAACATGCATAATACAGCTTGACTTAGAAGCTTTGGCAGATAGTGAAGAAGCTTCTAAGTTCACTATCTGCCAATATATCTTGATTATTGAGCCAATCTTTCATCAATCATTTTATTTACTTCATTTTCTATTAGTTTAAGTCCTTCCTTCACACTTTCTCCGCCTGTACTCATATTGACGAAGTGATTTCCGACAATTGTCTTGAAAGTATCTATACTTTGAAGCGGACCTATTGGTCTACCATATTTCAGAACATCAAGTGAAGTCTTAAGCATCGGCTGGTGTGATACAAACTCTGCCGATTCAGCTATAGTCTTGTCGGCAGGTACCGTAGAGGTTAAAAGATTGAACTGCTCGCTGTTTTTCTTGTCAGTCATATATTTTACAAAAAGCCATGCAGCTTCTTTGTTCTTACTTCTTGAGGAAACTACCTGGCCCCATCCCGACTCAGCTGCGAATGCAAGGGAGTCTCCGTTAAAGGAGGGCATAGTGCCGTATTTGAAATTGTTTAACCCGAAATCATTTATTCCCGCAGGTATGACCCATGGCCCTCTAATGCACATGGATGACAAGCCTTTAAAGAACATTACCTGGGATTCATTGTTTAAATCGCTATAGTGATTTACTTCAGTTATCTTATCCTTTACAACCATATCAACCAACGCCTGCATTGCTTTTTCAGCCTCCGGTGTGCTGAACTTCACATGGACCTTGTCCTGATCCCAGTAGTCCCCGCCCTGTTGCAGAATAAACGAAAGGAACGTATATGGAACATTGTCAAAGGATACAAAATCAAAGCCCAAATGTGTCACGTTGCCGCTCGCATCCTGTTTTGCGAGCTTTTTCGCAGCATCCATAAGCTCCTCATAGGTTTTTGGGAATTCCTTATATCCGACCTTTTCCAGATCTGCCGGATAATATAATACCCCTCCGTTTTCTATATTGAACTCCTGAGGTATTCCATATAAATTACCCTTGTACGTGTAACCACCGAGAGGCGCCTCATAATATCTGCTTTTTATATCCGCAGTCAAATCCGCCGGTACCTGGTCTATAAGCCCGTTTTTCATCAGGTCGGTCGCCCAGTCTCCGAATATTTCCTGCACATCGCTCTCCTGCTTTGCAGCGTAAGAAGCCCTCAGCTTTTCAACCAGAGTGTCATAAGGAAATGGTGTCATGTTTACCTTAATATTGGGATATTCCGTTTGGAACTGTGCTACTAACTGTTCGTTCGCGTCTGCCCAGTCCTGGTTGCACCAGTAGGTTATAGTGCCCTTGATCTGCTTTGGATCAGTCTCACCTGTGCTTTGTACCGCCTTTTGACTATTGCTGCTGCACCCCGTCAGAAGTAATGAGCAAACAAAAATTATGCCTAGCATGAGTGTCATAAACTTTAGTAAGCTTTTTTTCATTATCTCTCCCCCTTTTTTTATTAGCTTGAATATCCATGCTTCCGGTTACCACAGAAGCTGCAGCTTCTTATTTGCGTTCTCCAGTGCAACAGAGATGCACCCTATTATTTCGGATTCATCTGCTAATTCGGATTTTTCAATCCTGGGTGTGAACGGGAAATTCTTATTTATAAGCTTTGTGATTTCTTCAATATACTCCTTATCCAAATAAATGAGATCACCGCCCAGAATCACCATTTCCGGGTCAAGTATCGATGTGATATTGACAATGATCATGGCTGCGTACCTGATCAATCTTTTGACTATCTCAATTGCTGCCTTATCTGAGTTTTTGCTGAGCCTTATGATTTCCTTGATGCCTATTTCATCCGTGCGTCCTGATAATTTACTGTATAATTCGGATACGCCTGAATTAACTATCATTTTCTCGAGCTTTCCTGTGGCTTCGATTTCATCCTGCAGGAATTCCTCGCCAAGCAGCATGAAACCGATTTCTCCCGCTGCATTATTCACACCGCGGAATATCTGCCCGTTCATCATGTACCTTGCGGCAAAACCATCCCACAGCTTGATATATACAAAGCTGCTGCAGTTCTTTCCCTTGCCTGTCAGCCTTTCGCCCATAGCACTCATATCTACATCGTTGTACTCCAGACATTCCAGGTTCATATCCTTCATCAGCATTTCCACCAGGTTTATCTTATCCCAATCCTTCTGGAAGGGATTGAGCAGGTGCCCCCCTGTTTTCGGATCCTTGATACCTGGAGAACTTATGCCGACTGAATATATATCCTTCAGTAGTATATTGTTTCGGTCGGTTATTTTGGCTATTGAGTTGCATATCTGGTTATATAAGTTGATAGAATTGTTATTGTCGGTTATTTTGAGGTCATCCTTGTCGATTATGTTTCCAGTGAGATCTGCCAGTACGATTTGAACTGTTTTACTCCTTATGTTGATGCCCATTACATATGCGAAGGATGTGTTGAACTCCAGAAGCAACGGTTTTCTCCCCGAAGGAGAATCGTCTGTCTTTCCTTCCTTTACCAGACCGCTCTCAATAAGAGCGTTCACGTTTTTGGTCACTGCGGGTCTGCTTATCTTCAATACATCAGCAATCTCAGCCCTCGATATCGGCTGGTTTTTTATGAGCTCTATTATTTTGGATTTGTTAATATCACCTATCATCTTTGGATTAATAATATCCACTTCTTATCCTCCAATTACAAATTCATGCAAGGTTTGTATCGATTTATGCAATTAATTAACATATATAATTAACTAAGTTAATTATATACTAATACACAATTTTGAATATGTCAATAAAGAAAAATGTAAAATTTAATTCCGTTTTTATTGATTTATGTTTAAGTCAATTAGTACATAAAACTCCTCATTTTCAGGGCTTACCCTCTCAGCACAGCTCCATCAGCTCTTTTATATCACTTATAGCTAAATAATAGTTTTCAGCACTTCCAAAACCATACCATGCAAACACAAAAGGGATTCCCGCAAATACTGCTGCCTCATAATCACCCTGTGTATCTCCGACATACACCACATCATCCAAATTGTTTCTTTCCATAACGAGCTTGATGTTTTCGCCCTTACTCTTACCGGTATTCCCAAAGCACTCGTAATCTGTAATATACTTTTCAATTCCCGCCTTTTCCATAAATAATTCTATATAGCCACATTGACAATTACTTACGATAAACAAACTACACTTCTCTGAAAGTATTCTAATGGTTTCTTTTACATTCGGGTACAACAGATCCTCAGTGTTTTTTATCAAGTCATCGTGTTCATGTTTGTAGCATTGCTGTAGTATCAGCTCTCTCTTCTCCTCATTGGTATCATAAAACAGATCATTCGCTATTACATCCATGGTCTTTCCGAACTCTTTTTTGAGCACTGAGGATGTTATAATTGCGGCTGTACCTCCAATTTCCGAAATTGCCCTGTTCCAGGCTTTGGCTACAACCTCTGTTGTATCCCATAGAGTACCGTCAACATCAAATATTATATTCTTCATAAATGAAACCTGCTTTCTATTTCTTGTTTATGACAGATTTTAAGCATCATTACCGGATCTTCAGAAGTCCTGCCTATATTAGTATTTATCCTTTACTATACCATAAACAAATGAAAAATCTATGATTGAATTTATCAAAACGAGTAAATGGTCTTTAGGTATTAATCGTTCAAATATCATATGAGTGCAAAAGGGGCTAAGCCTCCTTAAACCCCTTAATGTATAATTATTTTTTGTTTGGCATATTTATTCTATAGCTCTAATTTTTCAGCGGTTTCCCTGGAACTTTTATCAACCTTAACAAACCTTTACGCTTATAAAATCTAAGTATATAATTATATTAAGAGGACATTTTTTAAACTTGACGATATATTAAAGTATTTATGTTAAAAGAAAGGATGGAAAAAAATGATGTTAACAATTCGGCCTGAAGTTGAGCAATATATAAAAGATAATGGGAATTCTGTAATGATTATATCAGGACCTGTAAGAGGCTGCTGAGTGGTGGCAGCTGCTACAGCTGAAATTCGCTTAGGTAAGCCGAATAATTTGCCCCGTTTTGAAAAAAAAATTATTGGAGATATTATTGTGTATATTGATAAACTGTTCGCTGAAGACCAAAAGATCAATATATACTTAACAAAACTATTAGGGATAAAAAAATTATATTTAGAAATTTCATAATATATCACAGTCCAGAAGCACTGATATTCCTCGCTTCCAGGCTGTTTTTGCAGTTACTTGTGGTACGGTTCACCCTTGATAATCCTAAACCCCCTATACACCTGCTCCAGCAGTATCACCCGCATCAGTTGATGCGGAAAGGTCATGGGAGAGAAGGACAGCTTGAAATCTGCCCGCTTCAGCACCTCGTAGCTTAGACCCAGGGAGCCGCCTATCACGAAGGCTATGCTGCTCCTGCCTTTAATGCCGAGGTCATTTATGAAATCGGCCAAGCCTTCGGAGGATAGCTGGTTGCCTTGGATGGCGAGGGCTATCATGTAGGTATCCTCCTTCAGATGTTTCAGTATGCCTTGTCCCTCTTTTTGGATGACGATTAGCTCCTGGGCAGGGCTTAGATTCTCGGGAGCTTTTTCGTCCGGCACTTCTATTATATCCAGTTTGCAATATTTAGAAAGCCGTGTTGAGTATTCCTCCACGGCTTCCTTGAAATATCTTTCTTTAAGTTTTCCGACTGTTATTATTGTTATGTTCATTACCTGTATTCCTCCGGCATCTCTGCCAGTTTTATATCCACTGTGTTTTCAGTTCCGTTTCTTATATACCTTGTACTTATGGTGTCACCGGCATTCATGCTGTAAAGTATGCTTTTGAACCTTACCAGGGTGTTCACCTCTTCACCATTGATATGGGTTATTATGTCCCCTTTTCTGAGCCCTGCATCAGCAGCCGGAGCACCGCTCATTGCATTGTAGACATATATCCCTTTATTTATTTCAATATTTGTTGCATAATAACCAAGCATTTCACTGTCCAGGGGAGTGATTCCCATATATGTGGGAACGAATTCTCCATCTCTTATAAGCTTCTGGGTTATCGGTTTTGTTATATTTATCGGTATCGCAAAGCCCAGGCCTTCTGCAGATGCTTTTACCGTATTTATCCCTATTACCTGGCCCCTGCCGTTTATCAATGGTCCGCCGCTATTTCCAGGATTTATTGCTGCATCAGTCTGTATCAGGTCCTCCATTACAGAGCCCTCTTCAACCATTATGCTTCTATTCAACCCGGACACTATTCCTTGAGTAACCGTTCTTTCAAAACGCATCCCCAGAGGGTTTCCTATTGCAATGCCGGTCTCTCCTACTATGAGGCTGTCAGAATCCCCAAGCTCGGCCGCAGGCAGGTTTGCCGCTTCAACCTTAACTACTGCCAAGTCCAGCAAGGTATCCTTCCACAGCACCTTTCCGTTCAGCTCTCTGCCATCCTTGAAAAATACCGTAAGCTCCTCCGGATGATCGCCTACCACATGGGCATTTGTAAGTATGTATCCATTAGAGTCAATTATAACTCCTGACCCTACGCCTTCATAGGACCGCTTCCCATAGAAAAGATCCTTTTCAACAGTTACCGTACTTATTCTGACTACGCTGGGAGTAACCTTCTGGGCTACTGCTGCAGCGACATTCAAATTTTCCAAGGGTGTTATGACCATTTGCTGCCCTAGCTGGGTATTGCCGTTCTGCTGTGTGGGTACCAGCTTATCGTACAAATATGAAGGCACAATCATTGCAACTATGAAGCCTCCTATCACAGCACCAACCAGTGCAGTAACCAGGTAGGAAAGCCCGGAAGGCCTTCTGTAGCTTCTGTACTCATCTCTGCTGTTAACAGGGGGTGTTTCTATTCTATCCACTATATTCGTTTCTGTACTCTTGTTTCCTTCTGCATTCGGGATGCTCTGAAATTCCTGATTGATTTCCTCATCATGCTCTCTTGTCTTGTCATCAAAATTGTCCAAAATCATCATCCTCCATAGGCAAATTTTATATATAAATAATTCCCTATGACATTAATATATCCACCAAAATGTTTTGTATTAAACATTTTATAATGAATCCAAGATATACAGAACCTTTTCCTTGATTCCTCTTATTATTTTATATAATAACACCGGCTGACGGAGCTTCTTGGGGCAAGATCCAGCTTGATATCCTCATCAACCTTTACCATTTTCTCTTCCAATATTCCCTTTACCGTCTCATATGCAAGCTCAGGAAAATTGTTTTCCTTGCTCAGATGTCCAAGAAGCACTTCCCTTACTCCTGTCTGGAGCAGTTCATAGACGGCATGTCCCGCTGCTTCGTTTGAAAGATGCCCGTGCTCGCTCAATATTCTTCTCTTTAAAAAATATGGATACTTTCCAACCTTGAGCATCTCAATATCATGGTTGGACTCAAGCATAACCATGTCAGAACCGCTGATATTCTCTCTTACGGTATCACTGAAATATCCAAGGTCAGTAGCGATGCTTACTTTTCTATTGCCTTCATAAAAGCAAAAACCTACAGGGTCCGCTGCATCATGGGGAGTCCTGAAAGTCTTTATGTCTATTCCCCCAATTTCCAGTTCTTCTCCTACGGTAAAATATCTGATATTATCCGGCTTTACTTCTCCAATAAAGGAGGACATACTGTTCCACGTATTGATGTTGGCATATATCGGAATCCCAAGCCTTCTGGAAATAATACCGACGCTCTTTATATGATCCGAATGCTCATGAGTGACCACAACGGCTTTTATTGTACTGGTGCATACTCCTATGTTGTTCAGGTTTTTTAGTATTTCCCTGCCGCTTACACCGCAGTCTACCAGCACTCCGCTGTTGTCATTCCCCACAAAAATACAATTGCCGCTGCTCCCGCTTGAAAGAGAGCATAGTCTAATCCCCATTTATTCCTCCAGTGCAGATTGCAATCGCTGCTTCTAGCGTTCCACTCTTGTGATATCTGCTCCCAAACTTTTTAGTTTTTCTACGAGGTTTTCATAGCCTCTGTCAATATGCCTTAGATTACTAATCTCTGTGACGCCTTCAGCGGCCAGGCCTGCTATGACCATTGCAGCACCCGCTCTAAGGTCTGTCGCATATACCGGAGAACCTGAAAGCTTATGTATACCTTCTATTATGGCAACGCGCCCTTCCACCTTTATATTTGCTCCCATTCTCTTAAGCTCATCCACGTGCTTGAACCTGCCCTCCCATATGCTTTCGGTTATAATTCCCGTACCCTCGGATATGGAAAGCAGTACGCTCATTGGCTGCTGAAGATCCGTGGGGAAGCCGGGGTATGGTATGGTCTTTATATTAACCGCCTTTGGCCTTGCCATAGTCCTGATTCTTATGGAATCTTCATTTTCTTCTGCTTCAATTCCCATTTCTCTGAGCTTTGCTGATACCGATTCAAGATGTGTAGGGATTACATTCTTTATGAGTACGTCTCCCTGTGTAGCTGCAGCAGCAATCATGTATGTCCCCGCTTCCATCATATCGGGTATTATCGCATGCTCACAGCCTCCCAAATGCTCTACTCCCTTTATCTTTATAACATCCGTGCCCGCTCCCTTGATATTTGCTCCCATTGCATTCAATAGGTTGGCAATATCTACTATGTACGGCTCCTTAGCTGCATTCTCAATTGTTGTCAGGCCTTTGGCCTTGCATGCTGCCAGCATTATGTTTATGGTTGCACCAACGCTCACCACATCCAGATATATCGGTGCACCTATAAGCTCTGCCGCTCTTGCTTTTATTACTCCATGCTCTACCTTAATCTTTGCTCCCAAAGCCTCAAAGCCCTTTATGTGCTGATCAATAGGCCTTATACCTATGTCACACCCTCCCGGAAAAGGTACTTCGGCTTTTTTGAATTTGCCAAGCAAAGCTCCTATAAAGTAATAGGAAGCTCTCATTTTCTTGGCTATTTCAAAATCCACCTTATGGCTCTTAATACTGTTACTGTCAATTTCCAGCACTCCGGGAGTGCTCGAATCTACCTTTGCGCCAATCTGCAGCAAGAGCTCTTTGAGATATCTTACATCATCTATGTCAGGTAAATTCCGTATAACACATTTGGAATCCGAAAGTATTGCTGCCGGAATAATTCCTACTGCAGAATTTTTCGCACCGCTTATGCATACTTCACCATGAAGCTTCTTGTTTCCTTTGATTATCAGTTTTTCTTCCAAAGTATAAACCCCTCTTTACTAGTGTTAATATGTGACGCATTTCCTACGGAACGGATTGGAGCCGCTCCAAACACCGCACCATTATGAGCTGTTTCCTACGTCGTACTGTTATGAAATGGATTTAGTGCTAAGCACATAGCTATAACATTCTAATTATATCACTGTTTTATAATTTTGATAATATAGCAAAAAAAGGCTATTCCCTAGCCTTTTCCACACCTTCCACCTTTTCATTATATGCATTTACATAAATTATATC
>CAZUGK010000096.1:14122-15205 GCA_964619815.1 uncultured Clostridiaceae bacterium
GGAAAGCTGTTCCTTCCTCTACTTTGGAAGCATCCACCTGTCCTATTGCCCCTGTGCCGAAATGATATCCCTGCTGGACATTCAACACTTCCAGGCTCATTGCACCGCTGTCCGTAAGGTAATTGGGCAATGCCAGAAGAGCTATCACCGGTGAAATAACATCTGTTTTGGTGCCTGCCTGTTTTATTGTTTCAAACCATACTATATCTGCTTTATACACCCCGGCATTATTTACATAAAACTCCATAACCGTGTTATATATGGGCGCACCCTTAAAGGACTGCTCGTATGTAAACTTCTTGTAACCCTCAAGGTCCTCCACCCTCCTGATATCAGCATCGTCCTTCATGCCAAGCCTGTCCAGAAACTCTTTTATTTTCCTGCTGCAGGCCTTCTCTTCAATAGCCGCTGCCGGTATTATGCTGTTGTCGGTATACTGGAGCTCCCTGCTGTCTTTGAGACTTACCTCTTTATTACTCCCTTTAAGCTTCAGTATATTGCCTTCTCTTGACTCTGCAACCTTTTCTTCAGGAGAAAAAATCCGTTCAACAAGGTCTTCCTTTTTGAAAAGCTTATACTTAACTGTTATTGACGGCATGTCCAGCTTTTTTGCCGGAATCTCATCCTTTACCGTGATATTCTTCTCAGCCAGATAATCGACGATAAGCTTTATCTTCTCTTCATCTACATAGCCGACGTTTCCATTGTTTGCCCCAATAATCATATATGCAAGAAATATGTTGCCTGCCAGAAAGACAGCAATCAGAATTGTCTTTGCCTTTGCCCAGTCCATCTACACCACTCTCCTATATGTTTTGCACTAAACATTTTACATTGAATTCAGAATGTGCAAAACATTTTCCTTGATTCATATGATGCGAAAAGTACATTATCCTGACACAAAAGCAGATGCTTCTGCTGCTTTTGTATATAATAAATCTTTTTCGCATCATATATGGTCCTGGATTTTTGAATTTACTTATCCAGTATTATTCCTGTCTCTGCATTTATAATATAGCGCTGGTTCAACACAGTGCCCTTGTCCGACCTTTCCACAGTAACATCCGCAACCCAAACCGGTAT
>CAZUGK010000097.1:0-8783 GCA_964619815.1 uncultured Clostridiaceae bacterium
CATGAACAAAATACTAATAGAAGATAAAATGAAAACAAAGTGCTGTATATACGGTACTTTGTTTTTTGACATAAATGTCTGAAAATTAGGAACGTTTGTATGCGTATGAAATACAAAGTTTAAAATATGTGTGTAAATTTTGCACAAAACTATTTTTTTTCAAAAAATTGATGGTATAATAATATCTAGATAGCAACGATGTAAGTATTACGACAATTTAATCGGATATTTTAATCAAGGGGGAGAATTATTAATGAAGAAAATACTGATTACCGGTTCTCTGGGACAGATTGGTACAGAACTCACCGCGTACCTCAGAAAAGAGTATGGAAATGATAATGTTATTGCCAGTGATAAAGTTAAGCATGGTGATATGAGCGTCGCCGAGGCAGGTCCCTTTGAGCTTCTTGACGTTACCGACGCGAAAGGGATTGCCGGAATATGTAAGAAATATAGTGTAAACCAGATAATTCACTTAGCTGCTATTCTCTCAGCAACTGCAGAGAAAAATCCACAGCTGGCCTATGATATCAATATGAATGGCACATACAATGTCCTTGAAGTGGCAAGAGAACAGGGACTAGCTGTATTTCAACCCAGTTCAATAGCAGCATTCGGTGAAAGCACTCCGGCAGACAATACTCCCCAGGACACCATTCAGAGGCCGTCAACTATGTATGGGGTAACAAAGGTTGCAGCAGAGCTTCTCTGTGATTACTATCACAGGAGGTATGGAGTGGATACCAGAGGGGTAAGGTTCCCAGGCTTAATCTCCTATGCAGCTCTTCCGGGCGGCGGTACCACAGACTATGCAGTGCACATATACTACGAAGCATTGAAGAATAAGAAATATGCATCCTTTATAGCAGCAGGGACATACATGGATATGATGTACATGCCGGACGCACTGAAGGCAATGCATGACCTTATGGAAGCAAATCCGGACAGGCTTATTCACAGAAATGCATTTAACATTACTGCAATGAGCTTCGATCCTGAAATGCTGGCTGCTGAAATAAAGAAGCACATTCCTGAGTTTGAAATGGCTTATGATGTTGACCCGGTAAGACAGGCGATTGCTGACAGCTGGCCAAATTCACTTGATGACAGTGCCGCAAGGAAGGAATGGGGATGGAATCCTGAATATAACCTGGCAGCAATGACAAAAGACATGCTGGAAAAGCTTACTGTAAAATTAGGTATTAACAGATAAAATCAAAATATGGAGGTAAATGAAATGGGTTTGCATGATTTAGACTTTATTACCCAAAGACTTAATGAACTCAAGGAGCAGGGCGTATACAGAAAGCTTACTGTATTGCAGAGCCCATCAGGTCCAAGAAACGTAATAGACGGAAAGAACGTAATCAACCTTTCCTCCAACAATTATCTTGGCCTGGCCAATCATCCAAGGCTTAAGGAAGCAGGTAAGAAGGCGATTGATCAATGGGGCATGGGTGCCGGTGCCGTAAGGACAATTATAGGTAATATGTCCATACATGAGGAGCTGGAAGAAAAACTGGCAAAATTCAAGCATGTTGAAGCAGTTCTGGTATTCCAGTCCGGCTTTACGGCAAATGCAGGAGTTATTCCTGGAATAGTTGACAAAGGTGATGTAATCATAAGTGATGAGCTGAACCATGCTTCCATAATCGACGGCTGCAGGCTGAGCAAAGCTGATGTAGTAAGGTACAAGCACAGTGACATGGAAGACCTGGAGAGAGTAATCGACGAAGTAAAAGACAATTATAACATAAAGCTTATAATCACTGACGGTGTTTTCAGCATGGACGGAGATATAGCAAAGCTTCCGGAAATTGTTGAACTCGCAGAAAAATACGGCTGCCTCACATATGTTGACGATGCACATTCCAGCGGAGTTCTTGGAAGCAATGGGCAAGGTTCTGCCCACCACTTCGGACTGAGTGACAGGGTTGACGTACAGATAGGAACCCTTTCAAAGGCAATAGGTGTTGTAGGCGGATACGTTGCAGGAAGAAGAAACCTTATAGAATGGCTGAATCACAGAGGAAGACCGTTCCTTTTCAGCACTGCGGCTCCACCAGCAGTAGCAGCAGCTTGTATTGAAGCAATAAATATACTTTCCGAGAGCACAGAGCTGACAGACAGGCTTTGGAATAATGCCAGATACTTCAAGAGCAAGCTGGAAGCACTAGGCTTCAACACAGGAAAGAGCGAAACTCCGATTACTCCTGTAATAGCAGGGGATGATAAGAAGGCTGTCCAGCTGAGTAAGAGACTCTTTGAAGAAGGAGTATTTGCTCAGAGCATTGTATTCCCAACAGTTCCAAAGGGTGGAGCAAGAGTAAGGACAATAGTTACTGCAGCTCATACAAAGGCTGACCTTGATGAAGCAGCAGCAGCCTTCGAAAAGGTAGGAAGAGAGCTAGGGCTGATAAAATAATATTTGAGAATACAAATTGAGCACCGGAAGGTGCTCTTTCTATATCCCTCGGAACCCCGGAACCTCACTGAAACTTTTGCCAGCGGTATTACGTCATTATAAATGTTATAATTAATGTAAAATTGGGGGTGTAGATATGAAAAAGTATTTACCAATAATAGCAGCAGCTTTTTTGCTTGCAGCAGTATCTGGATTTTTTATTTTTCCACAGCTTTGGACAACCGTACAATACACTCCTGACAAGACACACCTTGTTGTCGAAGGAAGCATTGCTGAGGATGGGTATTCACCCATTGTGGAAAATGGGCAGTTATTGTTCCCTTTTGATGCAGTGAAAAAGTATATTGACCCAAACGCGTATTGGGATGAAAAAGTCGGCAAGGTTGTTTTTACTACAAAGGATAAGGTTCTGGTAATGAAGACAGGCAAGCTTACTGCAATGGTAAACGCACGGCCTGTGGATCTGAACATACCTGCAAGGCTGGTTGAGGACAAGCCTTATATACCCGTACAAATGCTGGATAACATGTTCGGTATAGAGCTTGAATGGGTTGAGCAAAACAACTTGGCAATTCTGGATTATAAGAAGAATACTGTTCAGGTTGCTGAAGTTCAGAAAGACAGCAGCTCTATGAGAATAAAGCCTTCCCTGTGGTCACCTGCTGTAAAGAAGGATATAGGCAAAGGGGAGCTTCTCAGGGTTTTTGGGGAAAATGGGGAATGGTACAAGGTAAGAAGCGAGGAAGGCTTCGTGGGATATATCGGGAAGAAGTATGTAAAGACTGAAATTAAAGCTGCGGGAGCTGATGCAGCTGAGCCTTCAAGCGGAAGCGCTTCCTGGAAGCCTGCCCGGGGCAAGATAAATATGACATGGGAATATGTAGGAAATAGGAATCCTGATGTTTCAAAGCTGAAAAGTATTGATGGGCTTGATGTTGTATCCCCGACCTGGTTTCATATAGTGGACAAGCAGGGTACGGTAGCAAACAAAGCTGACGGTGGCTATGTACAGTGGGCTCACAAGAACGGCTATAAGGTATGGGCTCTTGTAGGGAATGGAACTGACGCCGATGTTACCCATGGATTTCTGAATAATACAGATATCAGAGAAAAGATATATCAGCAGCTGCTTATATATGCAAAGCTTTATAAGCTTGACGGAATTAACATTGATTTTGAAAATGTCTATTTAAAGGACAAGGACATGCTGACCCAGTTCATGAGGGAGCTGGCACCTTTATTAAGGGAACAGGGGCTTGTGGTCTCCATGGATGTGACCTTCAGGTCCTCCAGCGAAAACTGGTCCATGTGCTACGACCGTAAAGCCTTGTCTGAGGTTGTGGACTATATTGCCGTAATGGCATATGACCAGCATTGGGCATCAAGTCCTGTAGCCGGTTCTGTTGCGGAGTTGGGATGGGTTGAGAACGGACTTAAGAGAATCCTTGAAGAAGTGCCGAAAGAAAAGCTGCTTCTGGGGCTTCCTTTCTATACAAGGGTCTGGACAGAAGAAGTAGCAGACGGTAAGGTTAAGGTGTCTTCCAAGGCTGTATCGATGGGTTCGGTAGAAGAAATTCTGTCGGAGAAGAAGCCTGCTGTAGTATGGGACGAAGAAAGCGGCCAGAATTACGCTGAATATAAGGAAGGCGGGGTCACATACAAGATATGGATAGAGGATGATGAGTCCATAAACCTGAAATCCTCCCTTGTGCACAAATATGATCTGGCCGGAGCAGCTTCATGGAGAAAGGGCTTTGAATCGGAAGACATCTGGGCTGTGCTGCAGGATAATCTGAAGGTCAAGCAAAACTATAATCAATGGGCAAGCGATAATAAGACAGTGGTTGACTAGTTTAAAACCTGCCTGTGGCAAACACAGGCGGGTTTTGATATTATAAGGGTATACTATAAATA
The DNA here is from genome assembly GCA_964619815.1 of uncultured Clostridiaceae bacterium. Taxonomy (GTDB): domain Bacteria; phylum Bacillota; class Clostridia; order Lutisporales; family Lutisporaceae; genus BRH-c25. The sequence goes on from CAZUGK010000097.1 coordinate 4,340, forward strand.
ATGAAGGCTGATGTTGTATGGCAAAGGAAAAAGAAATCAGAATATCCGTAAGAGAACTGGTGGAGTATGCATATCTTTCAGGGGACCTGGATTCAAGGTTTGTTGGAATGGGAAAAGCACTTCTGGGTGCCAGACTGCACCAGAAAATACAAGGTTCAAGAAAAGATGAGGCAGACGGCTGCGGAGACGTCTATCAAAAGGAAGTAAGCGTTTCAAAGACAATAAACTACGGTGAACTTACTTTTATAATATCCGGAAGAATAGACGGCCTTGCAGAAGGCAGCCAGGGAATTACTCTGGAGGAAATAAAGACCACTATGAGTCCCTTGGAGCATATAAATGAGGATACTTATCCGGTACATTGGGCTCAGGCACAGTGCTATGCTTTTATTTACTCATCGGAGCAGGGAGCGGAGGTGCAGAATATCCGGCTTACCTACTACAATACCGACAGCGGAGAGCAGAAGGTGTTTACTAAGGCTGTGGGGATTGAAGAACTGGAGGCACATTTTTTCTATGTTCTGGATAAGTACTACAGCTGGGCTTATTCAATGAGTGAATGGAGTGTTCTTCGTGACAGCACAATAAAAAGCCTGGATTTTCCGTACAACGAATACCGGAAGAACCAGAGAAAGCTCGCTGTAGCAGTATATAAGACAATAGCGGCTTCAAAAAGGATTTTTATACAAGCCCCGACCGGTACAGGAAAAACTATTTCAGCGCTTTTTCCTGCTGTTAAGGCGCTGGGAGAGGGAAGTTCAGGGAAAATATTCTACCTGACTGCGAAAACGATAACAAGGCAGGTAGCACTGGATGCAGTCATGCGGATGCGGGAAAAGGGGCTGCGTCTTAAAGCCATTGTACTTACAGCCAAGGATAAGACCTGCTTTAAGGAAGAGGCAAACTGCAATCCCGATTACTGCGAATATTCCAGGGGCTATTATGATAAGATAAATAATGTGCTGGAAGAAGTTTTTTCACAGGAGGATGTAATTACCAGGGAGATAGTTGAGGATTATGCAAGAAGGCATATGGTATGTCCTTTTGAGCTTTCCCTTGATTTATCATATTGGATGGACTGCATAATATGCGATTACAATTATGTGTTTGACCCGAGGGCAAGCCTGAAGAGATTTTTCCTGGAAAAGGAAAGTGATTATGTGCTGCTGATAGACGAGGCTCATAATCTTGTGGATCGTGCCCGGGAGATGTTTTCTGCAGAGCTTGGCAAAAAGCCCTTTCTTGAGTTAAAACGGCTGATGAAAACCTCAGCACCTATTGTTTCAAAGACTGCAGGAAATATAAATGCAGCAATGCTTGCTTTGAAGAAAAAAAGTGAAGGCAAAAACTGCTGTATAGCAGTAGAGGAGCTTAAAGAGCTGTATCAGGCAATAAAGGATTTTACAAAACAGGGTGAGGAATGGCTGGGACTTAATCAGGGCTGTGACGGGCACAGGGAAGTGCTGGAGCTTTACTTTGAAGCTATGGCATTTTTAAGGATTTATGAGATATTTGATGAGAGATACACAGCTTATATTGAGCTTTCCGGGAGTGATGTAAAGCTGAAGCTTTTCTGCCTTGACCCTGCCAAGCTTCTGGGGGAGATTACCGGAAGAGTAAAGGCTTCGGTATTCTACTCCGCCACCTTGACACCCCTGAGCTATTTTAAGGATATTCTCGGGGGCGGCTGTGAGGACTACAGCATGAAGCTGGCCTCTCCCTTTGAAAATTCGAATCTCAGCCTTACTATAGCACAAAATGTTTCTACAAAATACATGAACAGGGAAAAGAGTCTTTCTGATATAGTTGACTATATTGGGACGGTTGCAGCCGGCCGGAAAGGCAACTATCTTGTGTTTTTTCCATCTTATAAATATATGAATGAGGTGCATGCACTTTTTTCGGAAAAATACCCGCACTTAGAATCGATACTCCAGCAGCCTGTCATGCAGGAGGAGGAAAAGGAGAGCTTTCTCCAATGCTTCCAGCCGGATTCGGAAAAGAGTTTAGTCGGCTTTGCAGTAATGGGAGGAATGTTTTCTGAGGGAATAGACCTTGCCGGAGACAGGCTTATAGGGGCTGTTATTGTAGGTGTCGGGCTTCCGCAGGTTTGCTATGAGCGGGATATTATCATGAATTTCTTTAGGAAGAAGAATGGCATGGGCTTTGAGTATGCTTACATGTACCCGGGAATGAACAAGGTCATGCAGGCTGCGGGCAGAGTTATCAGGTCAGAGCACGACCTGGGGGTAGTGCTGCTCATTGATGAAAGGTTTGGCAGTAACCGCTATACCAGCATGTTCCCAAGCGAATGGCTGCATCATAACAAGGTGAAAAGCCCCAAGGAGCTTGGTCAAATATTGGAGAATTTTTGGAGTCGATAAATATAAAAATCTGTTATACGGAATAAAAGCATCGCAGGAAGCTTCATAAGGATTGATTTAAGTTTCTGTGATATACACTAAGAAAACAAAATGTGAAAAAGTTTTTTCACATTTTGTATAATTATGCTATAATGTTCTTGTCTAAGCAAACATATAGGAGCTACTATATATGAGTACTATTTCGGCAGAAAATATGAAGAGCTTTTCTGATACTGTATCAGACTTATATACTGTCTTTTTCAGAAACTATCCTTTCCTGAAGCCGTTTCTTATGAATATCTTCCTGTTCAGCTCGGGCAATTTTGGAATAATAATAGAGGATGAGGGAGAAGTTTCGGGCAGGTTTTCTGTTTATCGCAGCACTGAAGGCAATATTGTAAAAGAAGGTATAGATGATGGAATCTCTGTTAAATTCATACTCAGCAGAAAATACTATGAGGACATGGTGCAGAACAGGAGGAAGTATATGGAGAAGCCATATAAACTGCTAAAGTTCTTTCCTGCCTTTTTAAAATCTGTGTCAATTGATAACAGGAGCCTTAAAGAAACAGCACTAAAAGGCAGCAAGGTGACCTTGAGGCCTGGTGATGAAAGTGATATCTATCTGCTTTACAAGTGGTACAACGATGATGAATTGAACAAGCTTGCCGGCTGGAGCAATTCCAAGGTTACTACAAGCAAACTCAGGTACAATATGTCCAGAAGCTTTGGATATGACCCTATGAACCTTATGATAGACAATGAAGAGGGTACTCCTATTGGAACAATTCAGCTTTACGATTTTAATGAGCAGGACAAAAACTGCAAGCTGGGAATCAGAATCGGGGACAGGGCTTATTGGAGCAAAGGCTATGGTGCGGACGCAGTCAGGACACTTTTGGAATATGCTTTTATGAAAATTGATATATACAGAGTAACATTGAAGGTATACGAATATAACGAGAGGGCGGTTAAGTGCTACCTCAAATGCGGCTTTCAGTATGAGGGCAGAACAAGGCAGTCAGCCTACATTGACGGAAAATATTACGATGAGATAATAATGGGAGCCCTAAAAAGCGATTTTATAGAATTAAAGGAAAAATAGACTTGTCATTGACAAGTCTATTATTTACGCCCCATGTCCCTAATATCCTGCATCATATCAGATGCTCTGAAATATGCGTTTCTAGCTGAACGTGAAACCTTCTTGCGTGTTTTCGAACTTAGTGCAGGTATCAAAGCCATTCCCGCCATTGCGCCTATAGCTCCCCAAGCCATCATGCTCCTGGATGCTCTTCGCATAACGATAGCACTTCCTTTCAGGTTTTATGTGGGTGTTAGTAGCGTGTTGTATTTATAGGTTGCTTTTTTTTATATTTATTAAACCATGAAAATAATAGTATTTTTTTCAACGTTTTTTTAAACTCCTGACAAGTCGAAGTCAGGTGTATAGTCGCTGCTGGCAGACTCCAGCTCTTGCATGAAGCCGTTTTCAAGGCCTGCTTCGAAAAAGTGGCTGATTACCTCTTCATACTCGGCAGTGCCAATTTTTTTGTTTATTTCTTCGTAAGCAAAGGACCTGTGCATCGGGGTGTATTGGCACATAATGCTGACATATGCGTATTTGCCAATATTGCTGCGTATCCATTGGAAAATGTTTTTTGAATCCGATCCTAAACCAGGTAGAATGAGGTGCCTTATTATAAGTCCTTTCTTAATTATCCCTTTTTCGTCAAATTCGGGGTAGCCTACCTGCTCATGCATAGCTATGATTGCTTTTGAAGCCTGTTCGAAATATTTGAAAACCCCGGAGTATCTCCGTGAATATGAGTCATTGTAATACTTAAGGTCAGGAAGATATACATCAACTGTTCCCTTGAGGGCTTCAATAGTTTCTACATTTTCATAGCCGTTGGTGTTGTATATGACAGGCACAGACAAGCCGGAAGCTTTTGCAGTTTTTACTGCTTCAATAATATGCAATGCATAAGGTGTAGGGGAGACTAGATTTATATTCATTGCGCCCTTTTCCTGCAGTTCAAGCATAATCCCGGTTAAGCGCTCAACGGGGATTTCCTTGC
>CAZUGK010000097.1:8793-15103 GCA_964619815.1 uncultured Clostridiaceae bacterium
AAGCGTTCCTGGCTTATTTTGTAGTTTTGACAGAATACACAGTTTAGGTTGCATCCGCTGAAAAATATAGTACCGGAGCCTTTTCCGCTTGAAATGCACGGCTCCTCCCATTGATGCAAAAAAGCTTTAGCAATTGTTATTTTATCTGAAGCGCCACACAGGCCCGGTCTTTCAAATCTGTTTATGCCGCATTTTTTAGGGCAGATCCTGCATTGTTCCAATTCGTTCATAGTATCACCATTCCTATAATAATCGGTTTAATTGTATCATTTATTATTACCGCAGTAAATTGAAAAAGGAGTATTAAACAGCATTTGCCCCCTTGTCAATAAAATATTAAGCCATATTGAAAACTAATTTTGAAGGATTTATTCAAGCATATATAGAATAATTTAAAAAACTGAAAAAATGCAAGAAATTTGTTGAATCGGCAAAACACGAAAATAACTTTTTCGTTCTTTTGCTTCATTGACCTACATCACGAAAAACAATTCCTTTATTATTTAATTTTCGTGAAATATTATATGAAGATGCAAGGGTGAGTTTTAATGACTGATCAGGATTTGTTATTCTCATTGGACATAGGTACAAGAACAGTTGTTGGCATAGTAGGCTATCATGATGGGCAGAGGTTCAGGATTGAAGCCTTTGATGTGGAAGCACACAAGGAAAGAGCTATGTACGACGGACAGGTTCATGATATCGAGCTTGTCGCAAAGGCTGTGGAGAAGGTAAAGGAAAGACTTGAAAAAAGGACAGGTCTTGAGCTTAAGCGGGTGTCAATTGCTGCTGCCGGAAGATCCCTTAAGACCTGCAAGGTTTTTGTAGAAAGGGATGCTGATCCTACCTTAGAGGTTGACGACGAGCTTATCAGCAGTCTGGAAATTGAAGCAATCCAGCAAGCTCAGAAGGAGATGGAAGAACAGAATAATGAGGAGGGCCAGTCATATTTTTGTGTAGGATATGCTGTTGTGAACCAATATCTAAATGGAAGCATTATAAGCAATCTTTCCGGCCACAGGGCAAGAAAGGTGGGAGTGGAGGTGCTTGCTACCTTCCTTCCGAGAGTTGTAGTGGAAAGCCTTTATGCAGTAGTCGCCAGAGCCGGCTTGGAGGTTGCAAGCCTTACCTTGGAGCCTATTGCAGCAATGAATGTATCGATTTACAGCAGCTTGAGAATGCTAAATCTTGCTCTTGTGGATATTGGAGCGGGTACGTCAGATATTGCCCTGACAAAAAGCGGGACTGTATTTGCTTTTGCTATGGCCTCCATAGCCGGAGATGAGATTACTGAAAAGATTGCAGAGGTTCTGCTGCTTGATTTCGATCAGGCCGAAGAGGTTAAAATAAGCCTTAACAGTAAGGAAACCATAAAATACAAGGATATAATGGGCATTACCTATGAAAAAAGTTCTGCAGACATTATAAAGGAGATAGATCCTGCTATAAGGTCCCTGGCAAAGGAGATCAGCAAAAAAATCATGGAATATAACGGAAAGGCACCAAGTGCTGTGTTTCTTGTAGGCGGCGGAAGCCAGATACCGAAGCTTCCTGAGTATATTGCCGAATTGCTTCAACTGCCTGTGGAGAGAGTTGGTGTAAGAAATACTGACATCATCAAGGATGTGGAAATAAAGAGCAAAAAGCTTTCAGGACCCGAATTCATAACCCCTATAGGGATTGCGGTAACTGCATATATGAACAGACAGAAGGATTTTCTCCATGTGACTGTCAATGGTGTAAATGTAAAGCTGTTTAATTCTAAGACCCTTACAATAGCAGACAGCCTCATTCTGGTGGGTTATAACCCCCGCAACCTTATAGGCAGAAGAGGAAGTGCAGTAAGCTTCAAGCTGAATGGGAAAAATGAAACAGTAAGGGGAGAAGCAGGAGAACCGGCAGTCATTTACCTTAACGACAATGTTTCTGGACTTGACAAGCCCATAACCAATGGGGACAGAATAATTGTGGAGCCTGCGGTTGAAGGGAAGCCGGCAGAGGTGCATATAAGGGATTATATGGATGAGTATCCGGAAAAGACTATTTATGTGAATGAAGATCCTTATATAATAAAGCCGGTTGTATCGATCAACGGTTCTCAATGCAGCATTGATACGCCAATAAAAGATGGGGATGATGTATGCATCAGATACATGGAAAAAGTTTTTGAGCTTTTTGAATATTTGAATTTGAGCTATTATGATACCGAGATGTACATAAACGGCAAAAAAGCCGGATTGGATGATGAGGTTAAAAACGGTGATATTATTACATACAAGGCTTTGGAGAAAGTGCAAACCGAAAATAACACGGCAGAAAGGACTCTTGGATACAATTACGTTAACGTGGCTTTGAACGGAAAGCCCGCAGTAATTGGGACCAACAAATCCCAGTGCTTGTTTGTGGATATATTCAACTATATTGACATTGACGTTAAAAATGTAAAGGGAACAATTACCATGCTTATAAACGGGAACCGGGCAAACTATACCGACGTCTTAAATGATGGTGATAATATAGAAATTTATTGGGACGAAAAATAACTGTGAATTATTTTTCATTGGCATTAATGGACAGGGGAAATGTATATAATATATAAGGCATATTGTACAAGTGTATTTGGATGCAAGGGGAAATTGTTTTAACTTATGTTGCGGGAGGTTGTTTATGAGCAAGGGAATGAAAATAGGAATCGGAATTATAATTATATTGCTGGTAGTGGCCATAGCTCTAAGCATTGTAATGGTGAGCGGAGAAAAAATACATTCGAACATTACAATAAACGGCATAGATGTCGGTGGTCTCACTCCTTCGCAAGCTGAGAGTGTGCTTACGGAAAAGCTGGAGTCAACAATTGATAGGTCTGTTATTAAGCTTAAATTCAGGGAAAAAGTATGGGAGTTAGAGTACCGGGATGCAAATTTTCGGTATGAGTACACAGATGCTGCGACTAAAGCTTATGATATAGGGCATAGGGGCAACTTCTTCAAAAGAGTGAAGGATGTAATAGAAACACAGCTCAACAGGCAAGATATAAAGCTTAATTACTCTTATGATACACAATATATAAGAAGCAGACTTGAGGAAATCTCTAAGGAAGTGGGACAGGAAGCTAAGGATGCATCCATAATCTTAAAGGAGCAGGGCTTTGTCATTACTGATGAAGCTGAAGGCAGAGCGCTGGACATCAACAAATCCTACGACCTTATAAAAGCACAACTGGAGAAGGTGGCCACAGAGGATGTGGAATTGGTTATTGATGTTGTACAGCCGGAAATAAAGAGAGCAGATCTTGAAAATATTAAGGATAAGCTTGGAGAATATTCAACAAAATTCAATGCAGCTGATGTTGACAGAACTCATAATATAAAAATTGCTACAAGCAGTGCATCACACTTGCTTGTTAGGCCCGGAGAGGTATTCTCTCTGAATAAAAGCATGGGTCCAAGGCTTGCAAAGTTTGGATATAAGGAAGCCAAGGTTATCATAAATAATGAACTTGTCCCTGGAATAGGAGGCGGAGTATGTCAGGTTTCCTCCACGTTATACAATGCAGTGCTGCTTTCGAATATGGGAATAGTTGAACGCAGAAGTCATGCCCTTCCTTCCAGCTATATACCTCTTGGAAGGGATGCAACAATATCTGAGAATTATATTGACTTCAAATTCCAGAATACCTCCAAGTACCCGATATATATATATGGGGAAGTACACGGCAGCTGGGTGAAGTTCAGCATATACGGCAAAAATGAGAATCCGGGCAGAACTGTGAAAATCAGAACAGAAGTGGTTAAAAAGACTGAGCCTCAGATAAAGATAATCGAAGACCCCACTTTGCCGGAAGGCACAGAAATAGAGGAAAAGAAGGCATATACAGGGTATGTGGTAAAGAGCTACAGGACAGTGCTGGAAAACGGAAAGGTAATTTCGGTTGAAGAACTTCCCTTGAGCAACTACAGGGTTGTGAACGGTGTGAAGAGAGTCGGAACTATGAAGGTAGCTCCACCGTCTGAAGAGACTGAAACTCCGCTTGATATTGTGCAGTAACTCAGCCATTTATATATTTTAACAAAAGTTTGGAATGAAAACGCTTGATTTAAATTGCTGTTAAATATATCATAATTATGTAATTAATTTATGACTGGAGACAACAAATGAATGAAGCACTTTATTCCAAGAAGATGGCTTGCCCTATCTGCAGCAAGCAGTTTACATCAATGAAGGCCAAGGTCAATTCATGTAGAGTAGAAAAAAAAGATGAGGATTTTTGTGTTCATTATGTAGATTTAAATCCTATGTATTACGAGGTATTTGTGTGTCCATTCTGTGGATATTCGGCCTCTGAAAACACTTTTTCAGAAATTGGTGAAACAGAGGTTAAGCTTCTCAGGAATGCTTTTTCCGGAAGAACAGTAGCACGGAGCTTCTGTGCGGAAAGAAGCCTGGATGATGCTACAGCCGCATTCAAATTGGCGATTTATACAGCGGAGCTAAGGAACGCGAAAGCCGGCGTGCTTGCCGGGTTGTGCCTGAAGCTTGCGTGGTTATATAGGTTTGCAGATGACAAACAGGAAGATGTATTTTTGAATTATGCTCTTAAGAATTATTTGGAAGCCTTTGACAAGGAGGAGCTGCCAATAGGAAATCTTAACGAGATATCGGTGATGTACCTTTTGGGCGAGCTTTCAAGAAGGGTCGGAAAGCTTAACGATGCGATAGTATGGTTCGGGAAAACTGTAGCATGTCCGGAAAGGGCAGCAAACCCCAGAATTGAGAGAATGGCCAGAGAACAGTGGTCTATAGCGAAAGAGCAGTACAAGAAAAACGGAAGAACAGAATAAAAATTGACGGATGGCTGTCCTGTGCAGGACAGCTTTTCTTTTGCCCGTATATTCTAAATTGTGAAAAAATTTTAAAAATTATTTCACTGTTAGTTGATTGAAAAATTGCTGGATATTAAATACAATTAATAATAAGTATTAATAATTAGGGGATAATTTTATATTTTTTGCAAGTGAGGGATGGATTATGAGCTATAACAACGAATCAGTAAGGAAAATTGAGGAAAGCGTAGCACAAGCTATTGCAGGCAAGCGGGATGTCGTTGAGAAGCTTTTGGTAGCTTTGTTTGCCGGTGGCCACGTGCTGATTGAGGATGTTCCGGGAGTTGGCAAGACCACCTTGGTGCATGCGCTGGCCAGATCAATCGGCTGCAGCTTTAAAAGGATACAGTTTACTCCTGATCTTCTTCCTTCAGATATCACAGGGGTTACGGTATATAATATGAAGCAGGGGGAATTTGAGTTCAGGCAAGGTCCGATTACATCAAACATTATACTGGCGGATGAAATAAACAGAAGTTCTCCCAAGACACAGTCAAGCCTTCTTGAAGCTATGCAGGAACGGCAGGTTACTGTTGACGGCAATACTTACAAGCTGCCGGAACCATTTATGGTCCTTGCAACACAGAATCCCATAGAGTATGAAGGTACATTTCCCTTGCCGGAAGCTCAGATAGACAGGTTTGCAATCAGAATATCCATGGGATATCCCTCCTATATAGAAGAAAAAAACATCCTGAACAAGTACAAGTCGGGTAATCCCTTAGAAACGATGGAACCGGTGATCAGTGTTGAGGATGTGCTTGAAATCAGGGAAAAGGTTGAGAAGGTGCATGTAGAAGATTCTGTTCAGGATTATATTGTTGAGATAATCCAGGCAACAAGAGTGCACAAGGACGTATACCTGGGCTGCAGCCCGAGGGGGACTCTGGCACTTTTCAACAACAGCCGGGCTCTGGCCTATATCAGAGGAAGAGATTATGTACTGCCGGATGATGTTAAAGAGCTTGTGGTTTGCACTCTGGCACACAGGATAATATTGAAATCGGAAGCAAGGATACAGGGTAAGGAGCAGAATTCCGTACTTGGAGAAATTTTGAAGAGTACAAGAGTGCCAGTGGTGAAAACCAATGGTTAAGGTAAATTATAAAGGCTTAGCCCTGTTTATACTGCTTTTTGTAACAGCGCTCTTTGTGGGAGGCTTGTTCATATATGGGCTTTTCTTTACATGCTTTTTCCTCATGCTGACTTCTTATGTTACAGGGAGGAGCACCTATAAGAATCTGGTAAACCTGGTCTGGAAAAACAGTGACAAAGCGGTTACCGGAGACAGGATCAGTATAAATATTGATTTTTACAATTCCGGCTATATGCCTATTCCATACTTGAAGGTAGCTGCCAACCTGCCTAAAAGGCTTGCAGGTGAAGAACAGAAACAGCGCATATATTCCTTGATGCCGGGTATAAAA
>CAZUGK010000098.1:0-5262 GCA_964619815.1 uncultured Clostridiaceae bacterium
GCTCAGGTCCGTATAAAGTAAAATCCATTGATGAGACTAAAATTGTATTGGAAAGGGACGATAATTACTGGGGCAAAGCAGTGTACGGAAAGCTTCCGGCACCTAAGTACATTACCCACCTATTGTTCAAATCCAATGATTCTGCAAATCTTGCGCTAAAAAACGGAGATTTGGATTACAGCCAGGATTTTGTGCCTAATGTCTGGAAGCTGTGGGAAGCAGGGGCAGCTGTTAGGACGTATATTGACAAACTTCCTTACTATGTGCCTGATTCTATACCGTCACTGGTTTTCAACCTTTCCGAGAAAGGTCTGGATAATGTGGAGGTCAGAAAGGCATTGGCTTATGCAATAGACTACAAAAACATAGTGGATATAGCTATGAACGGGTATTCGGATGTTGTTGAACCGGCACTTACGGTTAATATACCGAACGAAAGCAAATATATAGATAAGGAAGCAATTAAGCAATATCAATGGCATACTGACATAGACAAGGCAAATGAGATATTGGATGCTCTCGGGGCCAAGAAGGGAGAAGACGGTATAAGGGTACTTCCTGACGGAACCAGATTGGGTCCATGGGATTTGGAGTGCCCATACGGTTGGACTGACTGGAATGCTACCTTGGAAATAGTAATGCAGAATGCAAAAAAAGCAGGCATAGAGCTTAGGACAAAATTCCCTGAGGATCCAGTCTATTATAATGACAGAAATACAGGAAACTTTGACATAATAATGACAACGCCAGGTGATGTAATATCTCCTGCCCAGCCATGGCTGAGAGCCAGAGACATAATGTATTCCAAGGACCTGGTTCCTATTGGAGAGATTTCCTTCAGAAACTTCGGAAGGTACAAGAATTCTAAGGCCAACGAGCTTCTGGATGCTATAGCAAAAACAAAGGATGAAGCACAGCTTAAGAAGCTTTATACTGATCTTACAATAATATATCTCCAGGATATGCCTACAATACCGCTTATGTACAGACCTACCTACTTTTTCACGGTCAATGAAGCTGTATGGAAAGGTTTCCCAAAGGAGAATGACGGAACTGATATACCGCCGTATTGCTTTGACGGAGCAGGAATCAAATCGCTATATAACCTGTCGAATAATTAACAGTTCAAGTATGTATGGCGAAGCGGCTTTATGCGGCTTCGCCTCTTAAACAAATCCAAGGAGATTGTTATGAATAATTATACAAGATTTTTCCTAAAAAAATCCTTTTGGTATCTGCTGACATTGGTTATAGCATTAAGTCTTAACTTTTACCTTCCCAGAATGATAAAGGGCAACCCGGTGGATGCAATAGCAGGGAGAGTAGCAAAGGGCATATCTGACAGCAACACCATTAAAAGAGTTTATGACAATTATTATAAGGAATATGGCCTAGATAAACCCTTACTCACACAGTTTGGGTTATATGTAAAGAACCTTGCAAAGGGAGACATGGGTACATCCTTCAGTCAATATCCCAAAAAGGTAAACAGTATTCTGGCATCAGCCATACCTTGGACAGTAGCGCTGCAGCTGCCTGCAATACTTACCGGGTGGCTGCTTGGAAATATCCTGGGTGCGTTTGCTGCTTACAGGAAGGGAGTATTTGACAGGCTGATTTTTCCTGCATGTCTTTTTATTAGTTCAATGCCATTTTTTGTATTGTCTATAATACTGCTTTACCTGCTTGCCATTTATATACCGATATTTCCTATAGGCGGTGGCTATGATTTTACACTGACACCCTCCTTTGACCTTACATTCATACTTTCTGTTATTCAACACCATACTCTTCCTTTTCTGTCAATAGTCCTTGTAACAATAGGCGGACAGGGTATCGGTATGAGGGAAATGGCATTATATGAGCTTAATGCGGATTATGTGCAGTACAGCAAGCTTCTTGGCATAAGGGAGTCCAAAATAATCCGATATGTATTCAAGAACTCTATGCTGCCTCAGATAACTGGACTTGCGCTGTCTCTTGGCACAATGGTGTCCGGGGCTCTTATAACGGAGATAGTATTCAATTATCCCGGAATAGGGACATGGCTTTTCAGGGCTATAAGAAGATTGGACTATCCTCTTATTTCCGGCTGTACTCTTATTATTACTCTTACAGTGCTTGCAGCCAACTTCCTTCTGGAAATAGTGTATGGTTTGGTTGACCCCAGAATTAAAGCTTCACAATTGGAGGATAATTGATATGAACAACTCGTTGAAAATATTGCTTAAATCCTTCAAATTCATGGCAGGTGCCATATTGTTTATATCAATGATATCGGTAGCCTTGATTTACCCGGTGATAAACACTGCCAATCCTTTTGAAATGGTTGCCATGTCCTTTCAACCTCCCGATGAAGGCTTGATACTTGGAACCGACAATTTTGGCAGAGATGCCTTCCTTGAGTTGACCTACGGCACAAAAACATCATTATTTGTTGGACTGGTATCCGGGGCCATCGCTACAGTTCTTGGCTTGGCAGTCGGATTGTTTTCCGGCTATAAAGGCGGATTGATTGATGATATATTGACTTCTGTCACCAATATTTTTACGGTAATTCCCTCATTTATAATACTCATTCTGGTATCTGTAAGCATAGATTCCCGAAGCACCTGGATAACTGCTTCAATAATTGGTCTTACCAGCTGGCCTTGGACTGCAAGGGCTGTAAGGGCACAGACTTCATCTCTCCGAAACAGGGACCATGTAAACATTGCCAAAATATCAGGCTACAGTACAGGTAAGATAATATTTTTCGAAATACTTCCATATATTGCTTCTTATGTGGTAATGGCCTTCATAATACAGCTTGCTTCGGGCATATTGTCAGAGGCATCAGTATCAATGCTGGGTCTGGGACCTTTGAATACTGTTTCATTGGGCATCATGCTCAACTGGGCTTTGATGTTTGAGGCACCGATGGCAGGAGCATGGTGGGCCTTTATACCTCCTGCATTTGCAATAGGCTTTATAACCTTTTCACTGTACCTTATGAACATGGGCATGGATGAAATATTCAACCCGAAGATAAGGAGCTGATTATGAAAAAAGAAATATTGAAGGTTGATGATTTGAAAACCTATTATAAAACACGCAATAATGAGAGTGTATATGCAGTAGACGGTGTTTCTTTTACCCTGGAGGAAGGTAAAGTACTTGGTGTGGCAGGTGAATCAGGCTGTGGAAAGTCTACACTGGCCTTGAGTCTTATGGGTCTTTTTGCTCCCCCGCTATACTACAAGAGCGGCTCAATATTTATCAACGGCTGCAGCATAATCGATCTTCCTAAGGAACAGCTTCGTACCAAGGTTTTGGGAAGACAGATTTCCTATATACCTCAGGCTGCAATGAATGCCTTGAATCCTACTTTGAAAATAAAGCACTTCATTGAGGATATAATGGAGGACCACAGACCGGAACTCAGCCGCAAAGAGGTTTATGAGCTAGCTGCTCTTAGGTTTGAGACTTTGAATCTTTCGAAAAAAGTGCTGGAATCCTTCCCTACGGAGCTTTCAGGGGGCATGAAGCAAAGAACAGTTATTGCAATAGCTACCATTTTAAATCCTGAGGTTTTGATAGCGGATGAGCCGACTTCTGCTCTTGACGTAACTTCTCAGAAGTCTGTAATCAGGCTTATCAAGGACCTAATGGAACGCAGGTTTATCAAGTCTCTGGTATTTATTACCCATGAGCTTCCTCTGCTATATCATGTGGCGGATGACATTATGGTAATGTATGCAGGTGAAGTGGTCGAAAGAGGTACGAAGGATGAAGTGATATTCTCTCCGCTGCACCCTTACAGTAAGGCCTTGATGGCTTCCATTGTGGTACCTGAGGCAGGCTCAAGAAACAACAAGCTTACGGCAATACCCGGAGTCCCGCCAAATTTGAAGTATGAAATAAAAGGCTGTCGTTTTGCCGAACGCTGTACATGTGCAGAAAGTGATTGCCGAAGCGGGAAAGTGGCAGAAAAAGCTGTAGGAAGCAGAAGCTTCCGGTGCATGCTTTAGGATTGAATAAAGGAGCAATGCAAATGGAAAGCAAGGATATTATCATAGAAGGCAGAAATATATCCAAAGTATTCGGTTATGGCAAGAACAAGACTTTGGCAGTAAGCAATGTTGATTTTTCCTTCCATAAAGGAGAAGTTATATCAATAGTCGGTGAAAGTGGAAGCGGCAAGACAACCCTGGCAAAAATAATAATGGGTCTTCTGAAGCAGACAGAAGGCGAAATATACTTCAAAGGAAGTTTAAGATGTCTTAACAGCCATACCCGGCAAAAAAACTACTGGAAGGAAGTACAGGCAATATTCCAGGATCCCTTTTCCTCCTTCAATCTTTTTTATAAGGTTGAGACTCTTCTGAAGAATTGTATAAAGCTTATGGGAACAAACCTTTCAGAGCAGGAGCAGCTGGAAATGATGAGGGAAGCATGTGGTTTTGTTAACCTGGAATATGAAGAGCTGGCAGGGAAGTATCCCTTTGAACTGTCCGGCGGGCAGATGCAAAGGCTGATGATAGCAAGAGTATTCATGATGAAGCCCGGGATACTGATTGCAGATGAGCCTACATCGATGATCGATGCATGTTCAAGAGCCACAATTCTTGATATGCTTATGAAGCTCAGAAAGGAAAACGGAATGACCATAGCTTTTATCACTCATGATATTGGACTTGCATATTACGTAAGCGATAAAATAATTATTATGGAAAAAGGAAGGGTGATTGAAAAGAGTAATGCCGAGGAGATGATAAAGAACCCGAAGGAAAAGTATACACGGCAATTGTTGAGCGATGTACCCAAGATACATGAGCCGTGGATTATATGACAAGACGAAAAAGCAGGGAGGAATCCTGATAAAATGGACTTCACCCTGCTTCTATATATTCTGAATTAATAATAGTTTTTCTCGAATATATCTTTGATTTCAGATAAATTCTTTGTGTAACCCAATGCAACAATAAGCTTGATCCTGGCTTTCTGCCCCGGGAGATTGTCTCCCAGGATTACACCCTTGTTAGTGAGCTCTTTGCCGGCTCCCGGATATCCATAACTGTCCAGGACCTTTCCCATAAGGCAGCGGGATACAAGTACGACCGGTATCCCTTTGGACATGGCATACTCCACACCGGGAACCATTGCAGGGGGGATATTGCCTCTTCCCATACCTTCTATTACAATTCCATGGGTGCCTGAATCCACGCAGAAGCGCAGCAGTTTGTCATCCATACCGCATGCTGTCTTAATCAGGTCTACACG
>CAZUGK010000098.1:5272-7191 GCA_964619815.1 uncultured Clostridiaceae bacterium
GGCTGTCTATTGTTTCCGCTGCTATATACTGTCTTTTTGTATAGTTGTGGTAAAAATATGCCTTATCATTGTCAATGAAGCCGATGGGGCCAAAATCAACACTTTTGAAGGTATCCAAAGTATGCGTATTGGTTTTGGTTACCTGCGCGGCTGAGTGTATCTCATTGTTCATTACTACAAGCACGCCTCTGTTATAAGCCTCATCTGAGACTGCTGCATAGGTAGCTGCTATAAGGTTCACAGGACCGTCAAAGCCCAGTTCGGAGCTGCTTTTCATTGATCCTACAAATACGATGGGTTTTTCAGATTTTGATGTAAGGTCTACAAAATATGCAGTTTCCTCCAAAGAATCCGTACCATGGGTGACAACTGCACCATCGAAGCCTTCAACCTCCAGCTTGTGCTGAATGGTCTTGGAGAGCTCAAACATTTTCTCGGGAGTCATGTGAGGTCCCGGAATATTACTGAAGTTTAGGAAGTGTATTTCTGCGATGCTGCCAAGACCCGGAGTCATCTGAAGTATTTGTTCCCCATTAATTGCAGGCACTGCTGCATTGGTCTTTTCATCAATCCTCATGGCAATTGTACCGCCTGTGAATACTATGATTATTTTTTTCATACTTCTCCCCCCTGCATTATATTGTCACTTACTGTATTATAAAATTATTTGAAGGTTTAAAAAAACTATACACTCACAAAATTATTATATAATAGGTCTGTACTATAAACAATGCAAAAAAAAATGAGGCATTTCAGAACGAGAAATGCCTCATTTTTTTATATTTCTATGCGTTTGTGCTCAATATTTGCAGATCGCTTACTATTTTTATTCTGTTGACTTCAGGGTCCTCAGTTCCCTGAACATACAGGTTTGCGGCCTTAAGAGCCTTTACATAATCAACTATCTCCTGTGTTATGATTTCACCCGGGCAAAGTATCGGTATTCCCGGAGGATAGGCCATCAGGAACTCTGCGCTGATAAGTCCTACACTGTCCTCAATCGGTATGGAGATTGTCAGGCTGTTGAAGGCATCCCTTGGAGTCAGAACGCTCTCCGGAATATTTGGTATTCCAAGCACTTCAGACTTGACAATTTCCTTGCAGTTCTGCTCTGCACTTATTTCTTCAAGTGCAAGCAGCAGCTTGTCAATTTTTTCTTTTGTATCCCCAAATGAGAATACACAGAGTACATTATAAAGATCGGACATCTCAGGCTGAATGAAATATTTCTCTGCAAGGATCCTTTCCAGTTCATAACCGGAGAGACCCAAATCCCTGCAAGTAATAGTTATCTTTGTTGGGTCGAAGCCATAGGCGCCTTTTTTCTCAAGCACCTCTTCACCGAAGCAATACAGGCCGTCAATCTTATTGATTCTCTCACGGGCATATTTTGCCAGGGCAATTGCATCATTTATAAGCTGTTCACCTTCTGTAGCCAGCTGCATTCTCGCACAATCGAGGGAGGCGAGAAGCGGATATGACGGGCTTGTGGTCTGCAGGAGACTCATAACGGTCTTAACCCTGTTAACATCTACAATCCCTTTCTTTACATGCAGCAGAGAGCTTTGAGTCATGGAACCAACAATTTTATGTGTGCTCTGCGCACATATATCTGCTCCTGCATCCATAGCTGATATGGGAAGTTTCTTGTTAAAATGCAGGTGAGGTCCATGAGCCTCATCAACTATAAGAGGTATATTATACTCGTGAACTATTTTGGCAATCTCAACAATATCAGTTGATACACCATAATAGGTCGGATTAACAATAAGTACAGCTTTGGCATCTCTGTTTTGTGCCAATGTCCTTCTAACAGTTTCCGGTGTAACATTAAGGGCAACTCCTACCCTTGTGTCAATTTCAGGCTGCATATATACAGGATTTGCTCCGCTTAGTATTATACCTGCCGTAACTGATTT
>CAZUGK010000098.1:7209-14792 GCA_964619815.1 uncultured Clostridiaceae bacterium
GAACATTTCTTGGGATAATTATCTTGTCACCCTGGTTAACAACGCTCATAACCATTGCTTGTATGGCACCAGAGGTACCATGAATGGAAAAGAAAGTGTAATCGGCGTTATATGCATCGGCAGCCAGTTCCTGGGCTTCTTTAATTACGCCTGTAGGTTTGTGCAGACTGTCAACTTGTTTAAAAACCGTTACATCTATTGATAAAATGTTAGTGCCTACGAAATCCTTGAATTTCTTAACCATCCCCTGGCCTCGCTTATGGCCTGGAACATGGAAAGGTATTGTATCATTATTGTGGTATTCCAGCAGCGCATCAAACATAGGGGTTTTTGTTTGATCTAATTTATACATTTTACACCTTCCTTTCAGTTTAAAAAAATATTATTTTTCTAATTTTGTTAAATAAAAAAAGCCTGAAACTTCGATGCAATAAGTTCAGGCTTTTGCAGAGCGATTTTAAGTTTTTTTATTTAAATGCC
Source organism: uncultured Clostridiaceae bacterium (assembly GCA_964619815.1). Lineage (GTDB taxonomy): Bacteria > Bacillota > Clostridia > Lutisporales > Lutisporaceae > BRH-c25. Next base: position 7,690 of record CAZUGK010000098.1, read on the forward strand.
AAATTCATTATAGGGCAAACAAGTATAAAATACAATAGCTTTTTTTCAAAAACTATAATAAAAATTCATTACATATTTACTAAAGTACAAAACCTTGCGGAATCAGAAGCCCCAAGGATTAATCGGCTCTATTCGGGATAGGACAAAAATGTCAAAAACAGGTGAGTATCGTATTATTATACACCTTTTCCTGAAATCAAATCCTTAACATACTTAGGTAATACAAAGCACGCTTTATGTAAATCCTTATGATAGTATTTTGTGTCAAAGTCAGGAATACTATTTACATCTGTAAGTTCAGGGTCATATTTCTTGGAGCCCATGGTAAAGCTCCAGTAACCACCGGGGTATGTAGGTATAGCATACATGTAAAGCTTTGTTATCGGAAATACGTTATCTATGTCATCATATACCCGCTTTACTACCTGGGGAAGATAGAAGGGGGTCTCTGTCTGAGCGACGAAGATTCCGTCAGGAGTTAAACAGTCGTATAAGGATTTATAGAAATTGACGTTGAAAAGCCCTTCGGCAGCACCAAAAGGGTCGGTAGAATCAACAATTATAATGTCAAACTCATTTTTACGGTCCAGAACATATTTGATACCATCACCAATAAAGACTTCAGCTCTAGGATCGGAAAGTCCGCAGCTTATCTCCGGAAGGTACTTCTTGGAAAGCTCTACAACTCTTTCATCAATTTCACATAGCACAGCCTTCTCAACAGATTTGTGCTTTAATACCTCTCTTATTGCTCCTCCGTCGCCGCCGCCTACTACCAGGACCTTTTTGGGGTTCTTATGGGTGAAAAGGGGGACATGAGTAATCATTTCATGGTAAACATATTCATCACGTATGGTAGTCTGGACAATACCATCAAGCACAAGCATCCTGCCGAATTCATAGGTGTCAAGTATGGCAAGGTCCTGATATTTTGTTTTCTCGGTATGTAAAGTTTCCTTCACTTTGTATGTCATTGCAGCATTTTCAATCTGAGTTTCCTTAATCCATAAATCCATTTGTATTCTCCTCTCGTTTTTATATTTATAATGCTTTATATATGTAAATTATTTTGCTTCATTGGAATTGTACTTATCCATAAGAAAATGTGCCAGATTATAAGTAGAATGTGGCTTTTTCAATATTGCTGCCATTTCCTTAAAGCATTTCATCCTGACCTCGGAGCTTAATATCTGATCAATAAGGATAGGTATCTTCTTAACATCTGAAGTAGTGACTGCAGCACCTGAGTTAAGCAGGAACTCAGCATTTTCATATTCCTGACCCGGCAAAGGCGAGAATATGACCAGAGGTTTTTCCCTGCAAAGTATTTCTGCAGTTGATACTCCTCCGGGCTTTGTTATTATACAATCAGACAACTCCATTAGTTCATGGATGTTATTAATAAATCCGTATACAAAAAGCTTATTTTTGGTGGATAAGCTCTTGAGCTTTGCCTCAAGTCTGTTATTCCTGCCTGCAATTGCAATAATTTGAATATCATCCATATAGCTGTCAATTGCTTTTACGATATTATTTATTTTGCCCAATCCAAGGCCTCCGCCCATTACGAGTATGGTTTGCTTATCTTGAAGTCCGAGTCTTGCAAGCAATTCTTCCCTGCTATGCTCTTCCGAAAACTCCCGCCTTATAGGTATGCCGAAAGGAAGTACCTTTTCCCTGTTTACACCGAAATCTTCCATCACGTAGGTAAGATCCTCATGGGGTGTTACATAATAATCGGTGTTCTCGTTAATATATGAGGAATGGATATTAAAGTCTGTAATAATGGTTATAATCGGGCAATCAACCTTTTTTTTATGCTTAAGGCTTGAGATTATGGCAGCAGGAAAGCTGTGGGTGCATATTATCACATCAGGAGCAAAATTAACCGCTGTTTTCCTGAGCTTGCTGGTCAGAAGCCTATTTGCTATATCGTTTATATCGATTATCGGATCAAGTTTGTTTGTTTTCTCGTAAAGCTTACCCCATGCCTTTGGATAGAATTTCAGTATATTCAAGTAGCTGTCCAATATTACCTTATCCAGAATTGGACTAATATAATTGATGGTGTTGACTATTTTTACTCTACAGGAATTGTCTTGACGGATTAGCTCATTTCTTAGAGTGTGAGCAACCTGATCATGCCCGTTTCCGATAGAAACAGAAAAAATAAGCACATTCATTTTATCACTCCTCAAATAGTGGCAGCAGCATTGCTGCACTTTATAAAAACACGCCTTGATATAATTCTTAGTATAACACAAATTGTGATTTTTTCTAGCCAGGCTTTTGATAATCTGGATATCCTTTATATAATACGTTATTTTCGCCAAATAAGTCTGGAAAATAACAAAAAATGAGTAATTAATTTTTAGCAATCCTACAAAACTATACATAATTCTTTGAAGGAAAATCTTTCTATATATTGAATATTATTAAAGCAGTATTTATCATATCCAGCAAAGTATTCTGCAGCATATGATAAATACGACCGCGGATGCACACGATTTTGCAAAGGAAATTGTCACGTAAATGTGGCCAAAATCGGCGCGCAAATTCTCCGAGGCGAATTTGAATTGGAGGGACGAGAATGACTTTAGAATTCGAGTATGTGGGTAAGCTTTTGATTGTAAAAATCAATGGAGATATTGACCACCACTCCTGCGAAGAGATAAGAGCAAAAATTGACAAGGAAATTACGGTAAGAAATCCGAAATCCATTCTCTTTGACATGGAGAACGTGGGTTTTATGGATAGCTCCGGAATAGGAGTATTGATAGGGAGATATAAGATTATTGCAAATAATGGCGGGAAAGCAGGTATGACAAATCTTAAACCTCATATTATGAGACTGTGCGAGATATGCGGACTGCAGAAGATAATTCAGGTCTATCCCAATAAAAAGCAAGCCATTGCAAGTATAAAGGAGTGTTAGCACAATGAAAATAGACAACGAAATGAAACTTGAGTTTTCAAGTAAATCACAGAATGAAAGTTTTGCAAGATCAGTAGTAGCAGCATTTGTGGCACAACTGGACCCGACGATAGAAGAGTTGGCGGAGGTTAAGACTGCTGTGTCGGAAGCAGTTACCAATGCCATTATACATGGGTATGCATGCAGTACAGGCAATATTGTGATTGTTTCAAGAATTATCGGTAACACGGTGGAGATAGAAGTACGGGACTTTGGTGCAGGAATACCTGATATTGAGCTTGCCAGACAGCCGCTTTATACTTCAAAGCCGGAGCTTGAAAGATCGGGAATGGGATTTACTGTTATGGAAACCTTCATGGACAAGGTTGAAATACAATCGCAGCCAGGTGAAGGGACAACAATACGCATGACTAAAACACTGAAGACAGCTTGATGGGGTATGGTTATGGAACGGGTGGAGCTTAATCAGGATGAATTTTTAGAATTAATATCCCGCGCTCAGAATGGGGACTCGGAGGCAGAAAACTTCCTTGTAGAAAACAATATAGGATTGGTAAGAAGTGTTGTCAGAAGATTTCTGAACAGAGGCTGCGAATATGACGACCTCATTCAGATAGGGAGCATTGGACTTCTCAAAGCAATAAAGAAATTTGACAGCAGCTTTAATGTGAAGTTTTCAACCTATGCGATACCGATGATAATAGGTGAAATAAAGAGGTTTTTAAGAGATGACGGAATAATTAAGGTCAGCAGAAGCCTTAAAGAGATAGCCAACAAAGCTCATATAGCAAAGGAAACACTGGAAAAGGATTATGGGAGGGAGCCTACGATATCAGAAATTGCTTCTGTATTGGAGATTTCAAAAGAAGATCTGGCAATAGCCCTGGATTCGGTGCAAAATACCGAATATCTTTATGAAACAATACATCAGGATGACGGTTCACCGATACTCCTCATAGACAGAATAAGCTGCAATGAAGGTGAAGATACCGACATAATAGACAAGCTGGCATTGAAGGAAGTGCTCGCGTCACTGGAACCCCAAGAACGCCAGATAATAATGCTTCGATACTTCAAGGATATGACACAGTGCCAGGTGGCTGAGATACTGGGAATGTCACAGGTTCAGGTGTCGAGGGTTGAAAAGAAAATAATAGGCAAATTAAGGAAAAGTATCACTTAGAATATTAAAACAAAAAAGACTGTGCATTTTTATGCATAGTCTTTTTTTGCAGCAAATTTCCGTACGTATTAATTTGATCAAACAGCCAATAATAATTATATAAATTTTAATGGAGTGCTGTGTAATGAAGATTTTTAAGCTCTTTCTCATATTATCTGCGGCAATTGCCATATGCTATTTTTCATGGAGTTACTATATAAGCAGATCGCTTCAAGAAGAGCATGAAAGAGCAAAGCTGGTACTTGAAGAGTACTGCAGCAATATTAAAATAGCCGGTCTGGAGAGATTCTATGTATATTAATAAAAGAAGCAAACAATTGAAAAACATTCTGAATTTTGAAAATGAGGCTGAAAAAGAGATCAGGAGCGACATTGACGGTAGAATACTGAGAAACAGTGCAAGAGTATGTGACCATAAGCAGTAGCAGCTCAGATAGGAGGTAAGAGCGCAATGAAAACAAAGATGAGTTCAAAGCAGTACGAGGAGTATATAAAGGACAAACTACCTAAGCCCAAGCGCCTGAAAAACTGCGTAGCGGCATTTATAGTCGGTGGACTCATATGTGATGTGGCACAGTTCATATTCAACTTGGTGAAAAGCTATGGATACAGTCAGGATGCAGTATCAATAATTACATCGATTACAATGGTTTTTTTGGGAGCTTTTCTTACGGGCATCGGAATATATGACCGGATAGGAAGGATTGCCGGAGCAGGAAGTGTTGTGCCTATTACCGGTTTTGCAAACTCAATTGTATCCCCTGCTATGGAATTCAAAAGGGAAGGTTTTGTTTTCGGGGTAGGTGCCAAGATGTTTGTGCTTGCAGGGCCAGTATTGGTTTATGGGATATCGGCATCAATAATTGTGGGCGGCATTCACTATTTTTTGGGGAAATGAGCTTGTGATTACCTACTAAGGAGTGATTGAATGGCAGGAAAAAGACTAGGCAAGCAGACACTCAGACTTTCATCACCACCCTCTATGGTTTCCAATGCCACAATAGTCGGGCCAAAAGAGGGTGAGGGTCCCCTTGCACAATATTTTGACAATATTTTGAAAGACGACTACTTCGGGGAAGACAGCTGGGAAAAGGCAGAGAGTAAGATGCTCAGGGAAGTTGTGAAAAATGCAGTTATGACTTCCGGCAGAAGCAGCACAAATATAAACTTCATGTTTGCCGGTGATTTACTTAATCAGATAGTATCGTCAAGCTTTGCAGCGAGAGAGCTTCAGATACCTTTTGTGGGATTGTATGGGGCATGCTCCACTATGGCTGAATCAATAAGTATGGGGTCTCTTTTGCTTGACGGAGGGTTTGCAGAGGCTGTTGTATGTGCCACCTCAAGCCATTTCAGCAGTGCTGAGAGACAATACAGGTTTCCTCTGGAGCAGGGTGTGCAAAGGCCTCCTTTTGCACAATGGACAGTAACAGGAGCTGGAGCTACGGTACTGGCTGAGGCTGGGAATGGCCCATATATAACGCATGTGACGATTGGAAAAGTTCTTGATTTCGGAATAAAGGATGCAAACAATATGGGTGCTGCGATGGCCCCTGCTGCAGTTGATACAATTACAGCTCATCTTAATGAGACAGGAAGAAACCCTGACTATTATGACTTAATAGTAACGGGTGATCTTGGCGAGGTAGGAAAGGCTATAACCATAGATATAATGCAAAAAGAAGGCTTCGATATAAATAAAGTGTATAACGACTGCGGTTCAATGATTTTTGACGGCGCAAAGCAGGATACACATGCCGGAGGAAGCGGCTGCGGCTGTTCCGCAGTAGTACTGAACGGATACATTGCGAAGGAAATGAAAAAAGGAAATCTCAATAGAGTGCTCCTGGTAGCCACGGGAGCACTGCTTTCTCCAACTACCACCTGGCAGGGAGAATCAATTCCTTCGATTGCTCACGCTGTAGCTATAGAAAAAACAATAGGAGACGGTGCTTAATGGATTATTTGAAGGCTTTTATTGTAGGGGGAGCAATTTGTGTAATCGGACAGCTGTTAATGGATAATACAAAACTGACCCCGGCCAGAATATTAGTAATCTTTGTTACAGCAGGGGCAATCCTTCAAGGCCTGGGCTTGTATCAAACGCTGGTGGACTTCGGCGGGGCAGGAGCAACAACACCATTGACAGGTTTTGGCTATTCACTGGCAAAAGGAGCTATGAAAGAGGTAAAGGAGACCGGACTTCTCGGTGTTTTTACCGGAGGTTTGAAAGCAGCGGCCGGAGGGATAGCAGGAGCTATTTTTTTCGGATATATAATGGCACTGCTGTTTAGTCCTAAATCTAAAAAATAGGAGACGGATATATGGATGAAGCTAATAATGCAACAACACTTGGAAATCATGCCAAAAGGCGTGTTATACTGGTTACCGACGGAGACGGGATTGCGAGAAAAGCAGTAGAAACAGCTGCTTTAAGGATAGGCGGAAGGTGCATATCAAAATCAGCCGGCAATCCAACCCCAATGAGCGGCCGGAGCATAGTGGAGCTTATAAAACAGACACCCTATGATCCGGTGGTGGTAATGGTGGATGACAGAGGGCATACCGGCATGGGGAAGGGTGAAAAAGCTATAAGGGATATAGCCCAAAGTCCTGATGTTGAAATATTGGGAGTGGTTGCAGTTGCCTCAAATACTGAGGGAGTCAATGGCGCCAGAATTGATTTTTCAGTAACTAAGGATGGAAATATAGTAGAAAACACTGTAGATAAATATGGCAACAAGATGGAGGGTTACAAAATCAACGGTGATACGGTAGACATACTGGAATCTGTGGATGTTCCCGTTATTGTAGGCGTTGGAGACCCGGGGAAAATGGGCGGCAAGGATTGCTGCGACAAAGGAGCTCCAATAATTACAAAGGCAATGAAGGAGATAATGGAAAGGAGCAGCATGATGTAGCTGCTCCTTTTTATTTAACTGCCCGTGCCAGAATTTCCTCATTACATTCGGAAAAGGCACATGG
>CAZUGK010000099.1:0-14749 GCA_964619815.1 uncultured Clostridiaceae bacterium
ATATGAAATCAACAGGGGTAATTGACAAAGAAACAGAGACGAAGATTCTCAACCATTATACAACTACAACTGCCAGCAGAGGCGGCAGCACTTCATCAGCCGATCAGGTATCCAGAATTGAGGCAGTTAATGCTGAAAAGGCAGCTGAAGCTGAATCAACCGAATCAGACGGCACGACTGCTTCTGAAGGCGAAGAAGAGAGTCAGGAGCCGGAAGCAGACGAAGTCAAGGAACCTGCTAAAACTGAAAGCAACGGCAAAATTGAAGTGCTGGATTGGTGGAAGTCAGCCAATAAGGTATTTGCAAGAGGAACTGTTGCAAAGGTTATTGATGTAAGAACCGGAAAGAGCTTTAATATAAAGAGGACTTACGGCAGCAACCATGCTGACTCTGAGACACTAACCGCTGAAGACACAAAGATAATGAAAGGGATTTGGGGCGGCTCCTTTAACTGGAGCAGAAGACCGGTGATTCTTGAAATCGACGGAAGGCTTTTAGCTGCTTCAATGGCAGGAATGCCCCATGCAGGCCTTGACAATAAGCCTGTAAATGCAACAGTCAGCAGCAGAAGCGGTGGCTACGGACGGGGAACCAACCTTGACACCGTAAAAAATAACAATATGAACGGACATTTTGATGTACACTTCCTGAACAGCAGAACTCATGGCACAAACAGAGTAGATTCAGCTCATCAAAAAGCCATAAAAGAGGCTGCTGCAGCGAAGCTTTAATAAGAATAGCAGAGTATTGCAGTACGGTATACCGGATACAATTATTTGTGTCCGGTTTTTTCACTCCTGGGAAGCCTTTCTTAGTATCCCTGTAATTTTGGGATGCAGAAATTCATATAAATAGTTATAGCATTCTGGAGGGGTTATATTGAAGAAGTTAATTCAATTTTTTGCGATATTTGTCCTTTTTACTGCATTGCTTTTCTTTACGGATTATGATAAAAAACATACTGCCCTGACTGATTACATACGATGGGAAGAGTCATGCATGAAAGAATACAATGAAAGTAAAGGACTTTTTATTTTCATTGACCTGACCAAGCGTAAACTGTATTTTTTCAAGGACGGCGAGCAGTTAAAAAAGTACAATGTTGCAATAGGAACAAAGGAAAATCCATCTCCAATAGGTATATTCAAGGTGATTGAAAAGGGTGATTGGGGAAAAGGCTTTGGAGGCACTTGGATGGGGCTTAATGTACCCTGGGGGGTATATGGGATACATGGCACCACAAGGCCGGATAGCATAGGAAGGGCGGCATCCCATGGCTGTATAAGAATGAGAAATGGGGATGCTGCTGAGCTGTACAAATTGGTGAAGCACGGTACGGTTGTAGAAATATACGGAGGTCCTTTCGGGCCTTTTGGAAAAGGCTTCAGGAAGCTTTATCCGGGTGATACAGGTGCTGATGTCATGGAAGTTCAGCGAAATTTGCAGATGAAGGGTTATTACAAAGGCCACTTAAGCGGTTATTACAGTGTGGCTACGGAAAGGGCGCTGAACAGTTTTCAAAAGGACAATGGCCTTCCGATAAGCAATGTTATTGATGATAAGATGTATGAAAGCCTTGGAATGATTTTAGAAGAATGAGTCGATTTGTGTCATGGAAATTCGTGTCGGTAATTGTATGACGAAGTTCATTGAAATAACGCATTTGCTGTGGAATAATATTATTGTGTATATTTGAAGGATGACAAAGTTCTCATGTTTGTATATATACTTATGTTATTTAGATATCCGGGAGTGATGCATATGAAAAAATGGCGGGTTTTTTTTGGATTTTTGCTCATTTTTGCCATTACAGCCTTTCTCTCATGTCTTATAGTCCATGGGAGCAGCGATGTAAGGGCTTTTTTTGATGATCCAACTACTTTTTACAAGATAAAAAAAAGTGTGGTGTTGGCAGTTGTTATATCTTTTTTTCTTATATTGTTGCTGGCCCAGATAATAGTATTAACTACAGTCAATAAAAGAAGGGATGCTGATATTTCCTTGATGGGAAGCGAGGATGTACTCAGGATCCTTATAAATGGCACGCCAGATCTGATTTTCTTCAAGGATGCAGATGGAAGATATCTTGAGATAAACGATTCAATGCTCAGGTTGTTTGGATTCGACACAAAAAGCTATAAAGGGAAACTGAAGCAGGAGCTGGATGAGTCCAGCCTTCTCTATAAGTCAGTTAGCGGGAGCTGCCTGATTTCAGATGAGAAGGCATGGAATAAGGGTTCAATATACAGGACAACAGAAATAATAGATATGTCTGACGGAGCAAAAAGAATCTATGATGTGATTAAAGCTCCTATTTTTTATAAGGATGGAAGACGTAAGGGAATTGTAACAATGGCAAGAGATATCACAACCTACAAGGAGGCAGAAGAAAAGCTCGAAAAAAAGGAGAAAATACTCAGAGCAACTCTTAATGCGACAGACGACGGTATACTGGTAGTTGACAATAATGGACGTGTACTGGAAGCCAATGACCTATTCTACAATATGTGGAATATTCCCTTTGATGTTTACAGTCTGAACAGTGCAGCAGCAAATCAGAAGTTTATCAAGAAGCAGCTCATTAACCCGGATACTTTTGAGGCATGGGTGAATTTCACCTATGAAGTTCCTGAAACTGAACATTATACTGCAGAACTCAAGGATAAACGAATATATGATATATTCTCACCACCACTGATGCATAAAGATCATATGATCGGCAGGGTATACAGCTGCAGGGATATTACAGCACGGCTCAATGCGGAAATGGAGCTGCACAAGAGCGAGGAAAGGTATAGGACTCTGGTAGAGCTGAGTCCTGATGCCATATTTGTCAGTGTAGACGGTAAAGTTGTATTTACCAATATGGCCGGTGTAAAAATACTTGGAGCCAAGGATAGGGAGGATATATATGAAAAAAGTATCCAGGATATTGTACATCCGGATACGAAAGCTTTGATGGAAAAGCATTTGAATGGTATTATTAACGGTGAAGAAAAAAAATCGATGTTTGAACACAGAATAGTGCGGTTTGACGGGCAATGTATTGATACTGAATCTGTATGCTCAGTTGTGCCCTATAGGGGCGAAAAAGCTGTAATGTGCGTGGTAAGGGATATCTCTGAGCGCAAACGTAACGAAGAGCTGAAGCACAAGATGGATGAGAACATGAAGCTGGTACGGGAGACTCTTGAGTATGACAAGCTTAAAACCGAGTTTTTTGCTAATATATCCCATGAGGTTAAAACACCACTTAATATAATAATTGGCGCACTGCAGCTTTCAGAGCATATCCTGAATGACAAAAAAGATAAGGATAAATTTGAAAAATTGACGAAATATACAGCGATTATGAGGCAGAACTGCTTCAGACTACTAAGGCTGCTTAACAATCTGATATATATAACTGAAATAGATTCAGGCTTTGTTGATATGCATGTTCAAAATCACGACCTGGTTCAAATAGTAAAGAATTTAATGTCGGCGGCCTCCAAGTTTATTGAAAATAAGGGGGTGCAGCTTGAACTGACCATAGATGTAACAAGCTTGGAAACTGCCTGTGATGCTGAAAAAATAGAGAGAGTACTGTTGAATCTTCTTTCAAATGCAATTAAATTTACAGAAGAAGGGGACAAGATATGTGTCTCTTTATACAGCATGAAAAACTGCGCGTACATATCAGTGAAGGATACAGGAATCGGCATACCTGACGAAATGAAGGAGATAATATTCCAGAGGTTCAGGCAGGTGGACAAGTCTTTTACCCGTAAGTGTGAGGGGAGCGGGATAGGTCTTTATCTTGTAAAATCCCTTGTGGAAATGCATAATGGTTCAGTCAGGGTGAAAAGTGAATACGGTAAAGGAAGCGAATTTATTGTAAAGCTGCCCATGATGCTTATGAATGATGATGAAATAGCAGCAGCTGTTGAAGAAACAGCAAGCGTATGCATGGATATGGTTAATATTGAGTTTTCGGATATATACTAAACATAAAACGCAGAGGTGAGACAAATTGACAAAAATGTGGGAGGGAAAAAGGTACCATACCCTGAATTGTTTTCTTAGGGAAAAGTTTGGGGAAAAAGTATTTAAAATATCGCTTGATGCCGGCTTCACCTGCCCTAACAGGGACGGGAGGGTATCTACAGGAGGCTGCGTTTTTTGCAGTCCAAGAGGGTCCGGGGATTTTGCCGGAACTGCCTATGATCTTGTTGAACAATTCCACGAAGTTAAGGATATGATGAACAAGAAGTGGAAGACTGGCAGATATATCGCATATTTCCAGGCTTATACCAATACCTATGCGCCTGTTGAAACATTGAGGGAGAGGTATTATTCGATTCTTAACCTGGACGATGTGGTCGGTATTGCCATAGCGACCAGGCCGGATTGCCTTCCTATGGATGTACTGGAACTCCTGGAGGAAATTAATTCGAGGACTTACCTGTGGGTGGAGCTGGGACTTCAGACTATTCACGAAAATACAGCCAAGCTTATAAATAGAGGTTATGACCTGGATGTATATATAGCTTCTGTGAAGGAGCTTAAGAAGCGTAATATAGAGGTTGTTACCCATGCAATAATGGGGTTGCCGGGAGAGAATAAGCAGGATATGCTGCAGACGGTGGATTTTATATCAAATACCGGAACTCAGGGCATAAAGCTTCATCTGCTTCATCTCCTGAAGGATACCAGACTGGTGGAAATGTACCGGCGTGGGGAATTCCAGCTGATGCCCATGGAGGATTATGTGGAGACAATAGTTGACTGCCTGGAAAGAATTCCTGAGAACATGGTAATACACAGAATAACCGGAGACGGCCCGAGGGATACTCTTATAGGCCCCAGATGGAGCCTCAAGAAATTTGAGGTAATAAACGCCATAGAGCACCTTATGATGGACAGGGATACCTGGCAGGGCAAGAAGTATGCACCAAATAAGGACATTGAGAGTATATTTATATAAAATAGGTTACGGGGTTCGGAGTGTAATGGAGGCCAGTGGTTGTCCGAAAATCAGGCCATAGTATAATAACAGGGCTTCGAAGGTATACTAAATCCACGCGCAACTCGAAACGCGTAATGCGCAACCATACCTAAAAGGAGTTTCTAAATATACCACGTACCTAATACTATGAACCAAAAATTATTGACACAGGTAATAAAAAGTGCTAACATAAATCGTAAATATTGACAAATGCAAGGAACGGGAATAGTAGAAGGATGAATAGCTTTCAGAGAGCCGGAGGCAAGGTGAAATCCGGCAGTTTTGATTCTTTGAACTCGCCCGGGAGCAGCTGCCTGAAGTATAAGTAGGGCAAGCCGGAATTCCTCTGTTAAAGGGATAGATGGTAATAATCCGCCATCGAAAAAGTGGACTTATTGGTGTGGTATGCCGGTAAGTCAAAAAGAGTGGTACCGCGAACAGACTTCGTCTCTTACAGAGATGGAGTTTTTTTATTTGTTTTATTTATTGATTTTTTTTTCAAATCTGAAAGGAGTGTTATTATGCCGTATTCAAAGGATATAGACAGAAAATGGCAGAAAAAATGGGGGGAAACAGAGCTTTACAGGTTCCATCCCGAAAATGTGGATAAAAAGCTATACTGCCTGGAGATGTTCTCTTATCCGTCAGGCGCAAATCTTCATGTAGGGCATTGGTATAACTATGGCCCAAGCGACTCCTGGGCAAGGATGAAGAGGATGCAGGGCTTTGAGGTATTTCATCCAATGGGCTTTGATGCCTTCGGACTTCCGGCGGAAAATTATGCGATAAAAACCGGTATACACCCACAGGATTCAACTCTTAAGAATATTGCTACCATGGAGCAGCAGCTTAGGGAAATGGGAGCTACCTTTGACTGGAATTATGAAGTAATAACCTGTGTTCCTGAGTATTATAAATGGAACCAGTGGTTATTCCTGAAGCTTTATGAAAATGGTCTTTCATACAGAAAGGAAGCACCGGTGAACTGGTGCCCCAAGTGTAATACCGTTCTTGCCAATGAGCAGGTTAAGGAAGGACACTGCGAGAGGTGCGAAACGGAAGTTACCAGGAGAAACCTTACACAATGGTTCTTCAAAATAACTGACTATGCCCAGGAGCTTCTGGATATGGTAGATGGTCTTGATTGGCCGGAAAAGACGAAGAAAATCCAGAAGAACTGGATTGGAAGGTCAGAAGGCTCTGAAATAGAATTCAAGGTAGAGGGCAAAGACCTGTCCTTTAAGGTGTTCACTACAAGAGCAGATACACTTATGGGAGTTACCTATGTGGTGCTTGCTCCTGAGCTGGAGCTTGTAAACCTGATTACGACTCCCGGACAGAAGGAGACTGTAGAAGCTTACAAGGATTTTGCAAGAAAAGTAAGTGAAATAGACAGGCTCTCAACTACAAGGGAAAAGACGGGAGTTTTCACCGGTGCTTATGCAATACACCCTGTAACCGGAGAAAGGGTTCAGATATGGATAGCGGATTACGCTCTTGCAACCTATGGCACCGGCTGCGTAATGGCAGTTCCTGCTCATGATGAAAGAGACTTTGAATTTGCTGAAAAATTCGCTCTGCCAATAACCAGGGTAATTAAAGGAACAGGGGATGTGGATGATAAGCTTCCTTTTGTAGAATATGGAGTGCTCGTAAACAGCGGCAAATTTGACGGAATGAACTCCGAAGAAGCAAGGGTAAAAATAACCGAATTGCTTTCCAGGGAAGGCAAGGGTGAGCTTAAGGTGAATTACAGGCTTAGAGACTGGCTGGTATCAAGACAAAGGTACTGGGGAACTCCCATACCTGTTATACATTGCGATGAGTGCGGTGTAGTGCCTGTACCCGAAAAAGACCTGCCTGTTATGCTTCCATACAATGTGGAGTTTACTCCCGACGGGGAATCCCCGCTGAAGAAGAGCGAGGAGTTCATGAACACCGTATGCCCTAAGTGTGGAAAGCCTGCACGAAGAGATCCCGATACGCTGGATACCTTTGTATGCTCCTCCTGGTATTATTTGAGATATGCTGACAACAAGAACAGTACTGAACCCTTTGACAAAGAATGGATAGATAAGCTGCTGCCGGTAGACAAATATATAGGCGGAGCCGAACATGCGGCAATGCACCTTCTGTATGCAAGGTTCATTACAAAGGCTTTAAGGGATATGGGCTACCTGAAATTCGACGAGCCCTTCCTGTCCCTGGTACATCAGGGCACCATACTTGGCCCTGACGGTGAGAAAATGAGCAAATCAAGGGGCAATGTAGTATCCCCTGATACCTATATTAATGAATACGGATCTGATGTATTCAGAATGTACCTCTGCTTCGGCTTCAACTATGTTGACGGAGGACCTTGGAGCGATGATGGAATAAAGGCTATATCCAGGTTCCTGGGAAGAGTGGAAAGAATGGTTGAAAGGGTATTGGAGCAGAGAGGGCAAAAGAGCAGGGACGAAGTTTCAAAGGATGAGAAAGAACTGAATTACGTAAGGCATATGGCGATAAAGGGTATTTCCAAGGATGCGGAAATATTCCAGTTTAATACCTCCATAGCCAAGATGATGGAGCTTATAAACGCTTTATACAAGTATGACCAGGATATAGAAAATAAGAATATACCATATTTTGAAGGGGTTGTAGCAGACCTCCTGAGGATTATGGCTCCGTTTGCCCCGCACTTTGCAGAGGAAATGTGGGAGAAAATGGGATACGAGTACTCCATATTCAACCAGAAATGGCCGAAATGGGATGAAAAGGCGCTTGTCAAGGATGCAGTAGAATTGGCAATACAGGTAAACGGTAAGGTAAAGAGCAAGCTGGAAGTACAGTCTACGGCTACAGAAAAGGAAATAGAGGACGTGGTTATGGCAAGCCCGGAGGTGAAAGAACTGCTTTCTGGCAAGCAGGTAGTAAAGGTTATAGTTATAAAGAACAGACTGGTCAATATAGTAGTCAAATACTGATATGAAAAAAGGCATTGACCCTGGTGGTATTGATAGTAAAATGGTAAGGCTCATAATTTTGGCTGTCTCAGTCGGCAATTTCATGTCGGCCTTGGATTCCAGCGTGGTCAACATAGCACTCCCGAGCATAAGCCGTCATTTTGACGCACCTCTCTATATTATTGAATGGGTGGTAATGTCATACCTGCTTGTTATAAGCAGCTTGCTCCTAACCTATGGAAGGCTTGGGGATATGTACGGGCATAAGACGGTCTATATTACGGGATTTATAATATTTACCGCAGGCTCACTGCTATGCGGCATTGCACCTACCATTGCTCTCCTGATAGTCTTCCGGGCGGTACAGGCATTAGGTGCAGGAATGCTTATGTCTATGGGACCGGCAATTGTCACGGATGTCACACCTGCACACAAAAGGGGAAAAGCACTTGGCGCAACAGCTGTTGCTGTTTCTGTCGCCTTGACTACAGGTCCTGTGCTGGGTGGATTATTGACATCAAACTTCGGCTGGCAGAGTATTTTTTATATAAACATTCCCATAGGCATCATAGGCACGCTTTGGGCTTATAAAATAATACCCAATCCATTGAGATATGAGGCTCAGAACTTCGATGTGGCAGGAGCTGCTGTAGTGTTTCTGGCTTTGATGAGCTTGCTGGTTCCCCTTAGCTATACAGAAAAATACGGTTGGGGAAACCCATACATAATAGCTTCGATGGCTGCCGGCATTATGCTGCTTTTGATCTTTGTGCAAATAGAAAAAAAGGTGAAGCACCCGATGATGGATTTGGGACTCTTTAAGAGCAGGTTGTTTTCAATGAGCAACGTATCTGCGCTTATAAATTATATGGCGCAGTTTTTCGTTACTCTCCTGATGCCTTTTTATCTCCAGCAGCTAAAAGGGCTTTCTCCTTCAGGAGCGGGACTGATGATAATACCGATGCCTGTCACGACAATGATTATAGCTCCAATAAGCGGAGCATTATCAGACAGGTTTGACAGCAGATATATAAGCTCAATGGGCATGGGGTTCATATCCTTCGGAATATTCCTCTTGAGCAGGCTGAGCTTTGATTCTCCGAACAGCTATATAATACTGTCTCTGATTATAACAGGCCTTGGTTCGGGACTGTTCCAGACTCCGAACAACAGTGCCATTATGGGAAGTGTTCCAGGGAACAGGAGAGGCATAGCCTCAAGTATGCTTGCTACCATGAGGAACATGGGAATGGTGCTTGGGGTTGCAATTTCAGGAGCACTGTTCAGCAGCAGGCTGGGATACATGAAAAATGTGCTTCAGGCTTCCGGCATGACCGGTACCGAACTTGGAAGATATTCCTTTGCCGGGGCATTGAGCTTCGCTTTTACAGTTGCTTCGGTGCTTGCTGCTGCTGGGGTTTTAACTTCTCTTATGAAAGGTTCGACAAAATAAACATAAGCTGTAATGAGAAGACGATGGTAAAAAATTATACCACCGTCTTTAAACTTCTATAATAGTTGTTACATATTCATATTCCTTGTTTATAGCAGACAGGTCCTTTGTAAACTGTATATTTCTTGAAAAATGCCGGGAGGCAACCATTGCATGACATAGAGCTATGCCTATATCTACAAGATTTAAAGAGCCCAGAAAGTGTTTCGTTATCGGATTGCCTGTCTTGACAGAGTATACGTGCACTTTGCCGCTGTTAAAAAATAGTCTCCAGGGCTGGACATTTACTGCAGAAGGTGCAAGCCTGATTGCGCTGACTATCCTGCTCCAGGTTATATCCATAGTACCGGAGGTTATTTCAGATACATCCTTCCTCTTTGCATCCGATGAGCTTCGCCTGAATGGAGATTTGCCTTTTTCAGGGTGACCAAAGGCTATCATCAGTTGTGGTTCCTGGTCTTCAGGAATATTGATAATATCTTTCAGAAAATTCTTTTTTATACTGCTGCCAAGCCAGCAGGTAGCAAGGTTCAAGGTCGTCAGCTTGAGCACTACGCCCTCCAGGGTATAGCCGATGTTCTGAAGATAGCCCTCTTTTTCCTCTGAAGTAATGATGAGATAGTACGGGGCTTTTACTCTTCCATATCCACCGATGATACCCGGCAGCAAGTCATGTATTTTCTGACCGCCTTCCAGAAGATGGATTTTCATATCTATGTTATTATAAAGTCTCTCGGCATTATCGACAATACTCTTTACGGTCTGCAGCAGTTCATTGTTAAAGCTCTCCTGGGAGTACTTTCTTGTGGACTTTCTATATAAAATAGCATCATATAATTCCATAATGACCCTCCTTATTTATAGAATACTAATTAGGCGGAAGTGAGTCAATGATTGTTCATATCTCAAACAGTGCGATTCATATATCATTTCCCTATTTTAAGGCTTCCTTAAATTCTAGTATTACAGGGTTTCACATTCTTATGCACTTTAATAGATTGTAGTAAGGGAAAATTCTCCTTTATGCCATTCTGTTAGGAGGATGAAGAGTGAGACCGTACAAGACAAAGCCTGTCATAGTGGAAAAGGTCTGGGGTGGAAGCAAATTACGCGAATATAACAAAAAAATAGAAGGAAGTAGTGTTGGAGAGAGCTGGGAAACAGGTCCGATCGATGGAAATATTCCAGTCCTTATAAAACTGATTGACGCTAAAGAAACACTGTCTGTCCAAGTGCATCCGGATAACGAATTTGCACTTAGGCTTGAAAATGCCGGGAACGGTAAGAGTGAAGCATGGGTAGTGCTGGAATGTGATAAGGATGCTTTCATAATATATGGATTCAATAAGCCCATAAGAAAGGAAGGGCTTGAGCGTCTGTTGAAAAAAGGTATGATATCCGAAATTTTGCGATTCGTAAAGGTAAAAAAAGGGGATTGCATATACATACCGGCGGGCACGGTGCACAGCCTTGGCAAAGGAATACTCGTATATGAGGTTCAGCAGCCCTCTGATTTGACCTATAGAATTTATGACTGGGATAGAAAGGATCCTCAGCAAAAAGGAAGGGAACTTCATATAGATAAAGCAGTGGAGGCTATTAATTACTCTATTGAGCTGCCCGCGATCACAAATATATATGATTCAGCAAAGGGTGGTTTTTTCAACATAATAGATTGCAAGCATTTTAAAAGCAGCTATAGATGCTTAAGGCACAAAGAAAGCCAAAGCTATGAAGCAGGCAACTTTAGAGCCGTTACTGTAATTTCCGGTTCTGTTGCACTGAAGTACGAGGATTCCCTCATACTGGCCCATAAGGGAGACACTTGCATAATACCTGAGGAATATGAGGGTACCGTGAACATTGAGGGTTTGGAAACTGCAGAATATATTGTTACAGCATGCGATGCTAAAGTATGATATAATAGTAGCAGCACAGCTCAGCAATTTGAAAGGGGTGGCAATATGGTAGCGAGTATAAAGCTGGATAATAATGAAATAAAGCAGACTAAGCAAATAGCCAGCTTCTTTAAGAAGGGTTGCAAAATCAGATATAACAAAAAGCTAACAGGAAAGGTCAGACTATATATCAGTGAAAAAAATTCAATGAAAAGCATGAATGATATATTGTCACTTTACGAAAACAGCCTGAATTAAAGACAAAAACAATCTCAGTCCGGAGTGTGCGAAGTTAAGCAGCTCTTAACTGAGATTTTTATTTTTTTGAGATATATGTAGAAGATTGCGCAGCAATCTTCCGGTCTCGAGGTTTCGGGGTTTCGAGGTTTCGAGGTTTCGAGGGAATGAGAAACACTGAAGGAAGGATATGTCGTCCTGAGCAAAGCGAAGGATCTTAAGCCTGTAAGGAATACCCTGACTTGCCTCGCAACCCCGCGACCTCGTAACCTCGTAACCTAAAGAATGCTTCGCATTCTTTATATTCAATGTAAGATGTTTAGTGCGAAACATATAGATGGCAGAAAATGCAAAAAATATTTGATAATTAAAAGTTTTTGTATTATTATGAAATTAGTGAAATTAGCAATGACGAGAAAAGCCGTAATTTTTAAATTACGGTTAACTTATGTCAATGACAAATCTAAGAACGAGGGAGTGTTTAGGATGACAGGCTTATTATTGGTTTATCTGATAACTAGCATTATACTTGGTGCTGCTTTGTTCATGCTTCGCAGCAGCGAATTGGCTGCTGTTGGAGTTATTTCGCTGATGATTGCTACGGGTGCAGTCTTTTTAATTTTGCTTAACAGCATTGCAGTAAAGGTTAGAAATAACATTGAGGTAATAAACAAAGGCCAATTGAATCAGAATGTCAAAAAAACAGGTATCGGGATGTTTGATTACCTGTCATCGGTCATAAACAACTTTCTGTTTAAAATCAGAGGGCTTATTGCATCCTTCGGAGATGTTTCAAAAAGAATAATGAAGGATGCACATGAGGTTGAAAAGCAGTCGGAAACTATCAAATATGCCGCTGGAGAAATTGCCTCAACGATACAGAATATTGCAGAGTCGGTAAGCAGCCAGGCGGCATATACACAGAGCATGATGGATATGATACAAAGCTTTGCAAGAGATGCGCAGGACATAAGCGGAAATGCAGAGACAAGCCTTAATATTGCAAAAGAGACGAAAGGGACCATAGAGGACAGCTTCAGCAAATTTGCGGAAATAAAGTCAAAAATACAGGAATCCAAGGAATATAACAAAAAGGTGCTTGCTGCTTTGGACAGCCTGGATGATAAGATAAGGGCAATAGATACTATTACGGAAGCGGTGGAAGGAATTGCAGCCCAAACACAGCTGCTTGCATTAAATGCAGCCATTGAGGCAGCCAGAGCAGGTGAGGCGGGCAGGGGCTTCGCAGTAGTTGCAGGTGAAGTGGGTAAGCTCGCTGATGATTCTTCACAGTCTGCAAAGGAAATCAAGCAGCTGGTTGACGGTATAACAGGACAAATCAGTGAATTGTCGGTACATATAAAGGATGAATCGGACGCTATTGACAAGAATCTGGAATATGCAACGGGGGTATTAAAAAAATCTGATGTGATTAACGAAACCTTGACAGGTAACATGAAGGCGGCCGAAAAGATAACTCTGCTAACCAGGGAGCAGATAAAGAGTATAGGAAATATTGAGAGGGAAATTGAAAAGATTAACGACATTACACAACAGAGCGCTGCAGTATCTGAGGAAATCGGTGCTTCGACGCAGGAGCAGCTGGCAACTATAGAAGCGGTGCATGGACATATAGTACAGCTTCTGGAAAGGCTTGAAGAGTCAAACTCCATCATAGGAAATTTTATGAAGGGCTTTGTAGTAACTGAAGCCATCAAAGAGAAAGTCAGCAAGACGCAGGCAATGATAGGTGAAATGATACAGAAGGAAAACCTTATTAACATGGATAAGAATAATGCAGAGAGGTATCTTAAGGAGCAGCAGAATAAATTAGGCTGCATAGAGCTCTTGGGTATTATTGACAACAAGGGTTATCTTAAAGCAGCAACTGTTGAAGTACCTGAAAACTTCAGGGACTGCAGCTCGAAGCCGTATTTTATAAAAGCCAGCCAGGGAGAAGCATATGTGTCTGAGGAATATATTTCTGTGGTGTCAAATAACTACAATATTTCGGTGTCTTTACCCATAATGGCGGATGGAGTATTTAAGGGAGTTGTTACAGCTGACATAAATATAAATGAAAATTAGTGGTATGAATTGGTTGAAACATGAAATAAGTTTACATAAAGCAGAAAAGAGGTTACGTTTTCGGACGATAACCTCTTTCTCATATACCTATTATATTGTATAATCAATTGGAAATCCATTTAGGGAGGTGTTGCCAATTGACTGCGGAAAAACACCCGCAATACAAGGAGGAAAAGCTTAGGCTGGAAACAACCCTTGGCTATGTAGAAAAGAGCATAACCAGCATGACAGATAAGAAAGGCAGGCTGGAAAACGAAATCGACAGAGCCAAGAAGCACGGTAACGGGGATAACAGTCAGCAGTATATTGAGCTTATGATCAACTCAATGCTTCAGGAAAGGGCTGCGCTAAGACTTAGAAACCTGCTTACTGCAAGGAGCCGGCCTTATTTTGCAAGAGTTGATTTCCACGAGAATGAGAAATCAAAGGCCGAGAACCTGTATATAGGAAAGATGGCTCTCATAAGAGAGGAGGACCAGGAGCTTATTATAGTCGATTGGAGGGCTCCGGTAGCCAACCTTTACTATGAGGGCCGCCTGGGAGATGCAAGCTATAAGAGCCCCGAAGGGAATGTTGAGGGGCGCCTGCTCTTAAAGAGGCAATTTTCTATTGAAGAAGGCAAGCTGAATGAAATATTTGATATTGATATAACCACTAATGACGAATTTTTGCAGGCATCACTGGGTTCAAATGCCGACAGCAGACTGAAGGAGATAGTTTCAACCATACAGGAGGAGCAGAACCGGGTAATAAGAGCTGACATGTGGAAGCCCTTGATTGTGCAGGGAGCTGCCGGAAGCGGAAAGACCACAATTGCCCTGCACAGGATAGCTTACTTGATATATACCTATGAGAAAACCTTCAAGCCGGATAATTTTATGATAATAGCTCCGACCAAGTTCTTTCTGAATTACATATCGGAGGTTTTGCCGGAGCTGGGGGTTGAGAAGACAAAGCAGACTACCTTTGAGGAGTTTGCGGCAAGCATTATCGGGCAGAAGTTCAAAGTGAAGGATGCCAACGAGAAGCTTCTGAACTTTATTATAAGCAATCCAACTCCGGAGCAAAGGAAAAGGAACATGCTGCTTCGGCAGGAGTCGGAATTCAAGAGCTCAATGATGTTCAGAGATGTTCTGGA
>CAZUGK010000100.1:0-14720 GCA_964619815.1 uncultured Clostridiaceae bacterium
GGTTCAAAATAAAGCCTGTCGGATATATCAAAATCAGTGCTTACCGTTTCAGGATTATTGTTTACGATTATTGTCTCTATGCCCATCTTTTTCAAAGCTTTTATGCAATGCACGGATGCATAGTCAAACTCGATTCCCTGTCCAATCCTTATAGGCCCGGAGCCCAGAACAACTACCTTTCTTCCGGTGCTCGCAGAAACCTCATCTGCCGTATTGTAGGTGGAGTAAAAATATGGTGTCATTGCTTCAAACTCTCCTGCACAAGTATCTACCATATTGTAAGAGGGCAGAATTCCCCACTTTATTCTCAGGCTGTATATAACATCAGGATTGGTTTTTAGCAAGCTTCCTATGCCGCGGTCTGAAAACCCGTGCTTTTTCAGACCAAGAAGCATATCCTTCGATAATTTATCAGGTGTAAGTAACTTCAGTTCTTCTTCCATTTCCACTATGTTTTTAATTTTCTTCACGAAGAAGCCGTCAATTCCGGTTACTTGCGCTATCATTTCAATCCTATAGTCTCTTCTAATCATTTCAGCCAAAGCAAATACCCTTTCGTCATCAGGGGATACCACCTTCTTCTTAAGCTCAGCCATGCTTAGCTTTTTCATGCCTTCATGTTCAAGGGTATATCTCCCTATCTCCAAGGAGCGTATTGCTTTCAGAAAGGCTTCCTCGAAGCTGCTGCCTATGGACATGACCTCTCCGGTAGCCATCATTTTTGTACCCAGCAGCCTGTCTGCGTTGTAAAACTTGTCAAAGGGCCATTTCGGAATCTTTACAACTACATAGTCAAGAGCCGGTTCAAAGCACGCGTATGTCTTCTTCGTCACTGCATTTTTTATTTCATCAAGCCCATATCCGAGGGCAATTTTTGCAGCAACCTTAGCAATGGGATACCCCGTAGCCTTGGATGCCAACGCTGAGGAACGGCTTACCCGCGGGTTTATCTCAATCACAGCGTATTCATAGCTTTGAGGATTCAACGCAAACTGAACATTACAGCCCCCTTCTATGCCTATTGCGCTGATTATTTCAATAGATGCACTTCTCAGCATTTGATATTCCTTGTCTGATAAAGTCTGGCTGGGAGCAACTACAATGCTGTCTCCCGTATGTATTCCTACGGGATCAATGTTTTCCATATTACATACAGTTATACAGTTTCCGTACTTATCCCTCATGACTTCATATTCGATCTCTTTCCAGCCCTTTACACTCTTTTCAACCAGCACCTGGCCTATTGCGCTCAGCTGCAGGCCCCGTTCCAGTATGGCTTCAAGCTCCGCTTCATCATTTGCTATACCTCCGCCGGTACCGCCAAGAGTATACGCAGGCCTTACGATTACCGGGTATCCGATCCTGCTGCTGTAAGCTTTGCCTTCCTCAATATCAGTTATTATTTCGCTTTCAATACAAGGCTGCCCTATGCGCTGCATTTCTTTTCTGAATAACTCCCGGTCCTCTCCTTTTTTTATCGCTTCTATAGGAGTTCCAATAACCTCTACACCGTACTTGTCCAGTATCCCCTTCTCATAAAGCTCTACCGCAAGATTTAGCCCGGTCTGTCCGCCCATTCCTGCCAGCAGACTATCCGGCCTTTCTTTTTTAATTATCTTTTCTACATATTCCACTGTAAGAGGCTCTATATATATTTTATGCGCAATTTCCCTGTCCGTCATAATGGTAGCTGGATTGCTGTTAATCAGGATAACCTCCAGGCTTTCTTCCTTAAGGGCTTCACATGCCTGAGTTCCTGAATAGTCAAACTCAGCAGCCTGTCCTATAACAATCGGTCCGGAACCGATAACAAGAACCTTATTTATATCATTATTTGCCGGCATATCGACACCTCCATTACTTTATCTTAACTACATTTTCAGGAACTTATCAAATATATTGCTTATTTCCCTTGGTCCGGGACTTGCTTCCGGATGGAACTGGACACTGTAAACGGGAAGTTTATTATGCCTCATTCCCTCAATGGTTCCATCATTCACATTTATGTGCGTGGCAGTGGTGTCCTTTGGCAATTCATTTACATAATAACTGTGGTTTTGTGAGGTAATATAAACCTTGTTTTCTTCAAGGTCCTTCACAGGATGGTTGCAACCCCTGTGTCCGAATTTCAGCTTTGCGGTCTTTCCGCCTAAGGCCAAAGCCAACAACTGATGTCCAAGGCAAATGCCTGCTATGGGTTTTTTTCCGAGCAGCTGCTTCAGGTTATCTATAACCCCTGTTAAGTCGCACGGATCTCCCGGTCCGTTGGATAGGAATATCAAATCCGGATTTTCTCTCAGAATGTCATTATAATTTGTTGTTGCAGGAAATATGGTCAACGCACAGCCTCTTTCCCTAAGCGACCTTAGAATATTGTTTTTTATGCCGAAGTCTATAATTCCTATGTGTTTTCCTTTCCCCGGCATTTTATATGTCTCTTTTATGGTGACACTGTCTACAGCATCACTGTTGCTAAAAGCGCGAAGCTTTTCTTCAACAAAGCTTTTGCTCAGCTCCTTCATGGTTATTATCCCCTTCATGGTGCCGCAGCTTCTCAGAACCTTCGTCAGTGCTCTTGTATCAATCTGCTCCAATGCCATAATCCTGTGGTTCCTCAGATAATCATCCAGTTTCATCTCACAGCGGAAATTGCTGGGGTAATCGCAGGCTTCTCTTATGATAAACCCCTTTACCGCAGGCCTCTTGGACTCGATATCCTCCAGGTTCAGCCCATAATTCCCTATCAGAGGGTAGGTCATGCAGACTATTTGTCCATAATAGGAAGGGTCGGTAAGGATTTCCTGATATCCTGTCATTCCTGTGTTGAAAACAACCTCGCCTACAGTTTCCTGTATATATCCAAAAGCTCTCCCGTCGAAGACCATCCCGTTTTCCAAAATTAATTTTGCCTTCACTTACATAACCTCCTTACAATAAAATGAAGGATAACAAAGAGAATTTCCAAACTCCCTCTGTTATCCTTCGGATAAATAAAAATTGATATGTTCATTTTTTCCCAGGCAAAAGCCGGTTTCAGTGCATGAATAAATATCATAGCAGTTTCTCCTTTCTGGCCTCTCAGGACCAATTTAAAGTTTACTATTATTAAGAGTTTAGTTTATTCCGGCGTTATTGTCAACAAACATATTTTTCAAAATTTACAGCTTAGAAAAATATCCCCATGTTCTCAATCCTGTCAAAAGCTTCTCTTAATTTTTCTATTTCAACGGTACATGCTATCCTTATATATCCTTCTCCGCTCTTTCCGAAAGCATTTCCAGGGACAACCAATACATGAGCTTCTTCCAGAATTCTCCTGCTTATCTTAGCTGACGTCGAGCCTGTTTTTTTGATTCCCGGGAAAAGATAAAAGCTTCCCTGGGGTGGAGTTACTGACATCCATGCAATCTGCTTAATCCGGCTATAAGCATAGAAAACACGCTTCTTGTACTCTTCCACTATACCCGGCTGTATCTTATCCCTCAGCCTGATGGCATGAATCGCCGCTCTTTGGGATATGGACGGTGCAGAAAAGCATACCCCCTCATTTATGTCTCTGATGCAGCTCGTAAGATAGTCCGGAGCTATTACGTAGCCTATTCTCCAGCCGGTCATGGTATAGTCCTTGGAAAAGCTTCCTATAATTACGGTTCTTTCCTTCATTCCTTCTATGGAAGCTATAGGAAAAAAAGGTTCCATAAAGCTGAAAGAACCATATACATCATCAGAAATAACAATAAGGTCATTTGCTATTGCTGTTTCAGCCAGAGCTTCCGCTGTCTTTCTGCTGATACATGAGCCCGTGGGGTTGTTAGGCGAATTTATTATAATTGCTTTTGTACGGTTGGTTATTAACGCCTTCAGGCTGTCGATATCAATCCGGTAACCGTCTTCCTCACGGGTTTCCAAAGGTATCAGCTTACCCCCTGCAAGCTGTATCTGGAGAGCATAAGGTGTAAAGTACGGTTCAGGTACAATTACCTCGTCACCTTCATCCAATATGGCCTCAAGCACAAGGAACATTCCGTGGCAGGCACCTACTACCGCCATGACTTCATTCATCCCAACCTGATACTCATACGCCTTTTTATAATATTTAATGATTTCTTCCCTCAGCTCCGGGTCCCCCAATGAATCTGTATATCTGGTATGTCCATTATGTGCATCCTTGAAGGCCTCAGCAATAACTTCAGAGTCAGTTATCAGATCCGGATCCCCCAGACTGAGGTTTATGATATCATCATACCTGTAGGCCAGTTCCACTACTTCACCCATAGGTGTCGAAACAGTGTTCCAGTACTTTTTTGAAAGAAACTTATGCTTCATGCTCTCACCTGCTTATACATTTTTATCATTTATATCACTAATGCTGAAATCTTTATTCTGAATAGCAGCTTCAGCAATAGTGCCTCGTAACGTATATTACTTCTAGGGTAAGCGAGGCACTGAATTAAGGATGTGCTTTTTAACACTTTTAAAGTATAGAATTTTGTTGTGTTAAAAAGCACTAGCTGAGTACCTTCCCCAGGAAATCCTTTGTTCTCGGATGCTTTGGATTGCTGAAAACCTCTTCAGGGCTTCCTCCTTCGACAATCCTTCCCTCATCCATAAACAATACCCTGCTTCCTACTTCCTTGGCAAAACCCATTTCGTGGGTCACAACCACCATTGTCATTCCCTCTGATGCAAGCTTCTTCATAACATCCAGCACCTCTCCCACCATTTCAGGGTCAAGAGCTGAGGTGGGCTCATCAAAAAGCATAACATCAGGAGACATTGCCAATGCTCTTGCTATTGCTATCCTTTGCTTCTGGCCCCCGGACAGCTGGTTTGGATAAGCATGGGCTTTGTCTTCCAGACCAATTCTTTTCAGCAAATCATGGGCAATCTCATTGGCTTCCTTTGAAGTAAGCTTCTTAACCTTCCTGGGAGCCAGAGTTATGTTCTCCAGGACTGTCATGTGAGGAAACAGATTAAACTGTTGAAACACCATGCCCATTTTTTCCCGCAGTTTGTTTACATCGTTCTTCTTATCGGTAATAGAAGAACCTTCAAATATAACCTCTCCGCCCGTAGGCTCTTCAAGCAGGTTAAGGCACCTAAGGAAGGTACTTTTCCCGGATCCGCTGGGTCCGATTACAACAACAACTTCACCTTGTTCTATCATTATATCAATACCTTTAAGCACATGCAATTTACCAAAATTCTTCTGAAGATTAGATGTTTTGATCACCGGCTCTCAGCCTCCTTTCCAATATGCCCATCAACTTTGAAAGTGTAAAGGTTATAACGAAATAAATTGCCGCTGCAACAACCAAAGGAGAAAATGGCCTGAAGGTGTTGCCCCTTACCGTATCCGTATTATACATCAAATCATGAATACCGATTATAGACACTATTGCAGATTCCTTAATCAGGGTTATAAATTCATTTCCCAAAGCAGGCAGGATATTTTTAAAGGCTTGCGGAATAATTATATTTGTCATTGCCAGCCTATGAGACATTCCCAAGGATCGCGCCGCTTCCATCTGTCCCTTGTCAATGGATAATATTCCCGCTCTGATTATTTCCGCTACATATGCAGCACTGTTCAGGGATACGGCAACTATACCAAGGGTAAGATCATCGAAATCCAAACCTGTAAGCCTTGGCAGACCGTAGTAGACAATAAACATCTGCACCATCATCGGTGTTCCTCTTACAACCTCTATATATGCTGTTGAGAAGCTCTTCAGCAACCGGTTTTTTGACAGCTTCATCAAAGCAAACAACACACCTATGAGCGCTCCGAAGATTACGCCGAAGAGGGATAAGAACAAAGTTATTGCTGTCCCGTTTAAAAAGAAACCATAATATTTACTTAGATAAGAAAAGTCCACTCCTTACACCTCCAGCGTATAAACATAAATTAATGCAAAACGTAATGTATATGTCGTATTTTATAAATAATGCGTCTCAAATAAAACATAGTTTTTAGTCGCTAGACACTAGTCTCTAGTCTCTAGAATTAGGGTATTCCTTACAGGTATAGCACTTAACTCGTGTCATAGCCTAGCCTTCGAAGCCCCGCCCTAATCTAGTGACTAGTTGACTAGCGACTAGTGACTGAAAAATGCGACAGCGTCGCATTTTTCTACTGTTCCGATAATATTGTTGCGTCGCCTATGAATTTGTCTATTGATCCGTCTTTCATCAGCTTATCCAGTGATGCATTTATTGCTTCCACCAAATCACCGTTTCCTTTATTTACAGCTACTGCAACTCCGTCTTCCCTGCCGAAAGAAATTTCAGGAACGGCAAGGGCCGGATTTTGTTTTGCGTAGGCCTGAGCTACAGGACCTACCAGCACTACTCCGAATATCTTATCATTTTGCAGTTCCAATACCAGGTCGGTTATTTTACTCAGGGCCTTCACCTCTGATGCTTCTATCTTTGTCTTTGCTATTTCTTCCTGTATTGTTGACTTCTGCGCTCCTATTGCCTTCCCTTTAAGGTCATCGACAGATTTAACCTTACCGGCATTTTCTGCCTTTACGAGCATCTTCTGTTCTGCTTGGTAATATGGTATTGAAAAATCTACGCTTTGCTTCCTCTCCTCTGTAGGAACCATTCCTGCAATTATGAAGTCGATATCTTCGGCGACCAGCGCAGCCAACAGTCCGTCGAATTTCATATCCTTTATTTCGAGCTCTACTCCAAGGTCTTTTGCAATTGCCTTTGCTATTTCGATATCAAAACCTACAATTTCGTCCTTACCGTTGATTTCTTTATGGAACTCATATGGCGGATAATCAGCAGCTGTCCCAAGAACAATTTTGCCTTTTTCCTTTATTTCTCCAACCTTGCCTTCAGTTTTTGGCTCTTCCGAGGCTTTTGGCTCCCCTGAAGCCGTTGCCTCTGTGCTTTTTTCAGCGCTGCAAGCTGCAAGAGTAAACAGCATCACCAATATCAACATTATTGAAATTATTTTTGTTACATTTTTCTTTACCATTTTATTTCCTCCTCTTATAATAATTAATAATATTTATGCATGCATATTTATTTGTTTATATGCACATCCTCACGTTAGTCTGGGAAGAGTATTTGCACCGCAGGGCATATAGTAGGCTGTCATGCTGCTGCCTTTCAGCTGCCCGGCAATTTGCAGTGCCTCCTGTACACTTGCTGCCGCTTTAATGCCCGCATTTTTCAACTGCTCCGGATCCAGTGCCGAAACCAGAATCACGTTGTATTCCTCTGCAATTTTTGTAATTAAGTATCCTGTATACTTCGCCACTGAAAAGCACTTTCTCAAAGCTTTTTCCCTGGAGTAATTGTCGCTGAAATCTTCAAGCATTATTCGCACTTCTTCACCGCCAAAACCTTCAATACATTCAGCCAGCAGTATAATTACCCCGTCTTCCGTTACTGCCTCCTTTGCATTGATTAAAGCCTTTGATGCCTGGTATAAATCAATGTCCTTCGGGTAACCTCCGGCCGAAACCACAATCAAATCAGATTTTTCCTTTATGTAAGCGCTGTCAGCTTCATCCACCAACTGCCGCCCTACCTCATGGGCTTTTATGTAATCCCCTGCTACAGCTTTCCCGATGTTCCCCTCTTCATCAATGATTACATTGAATAGAAAGCTCGGTTTCACAAAGGCGGCCGCCTCAAGCATATCCAAATGAATAGGATTGGTTTCTGCATTCCCGCACCGGACGTAAGGGTTGATTCCTCCTCCAATATTGGGATTCAGTGACAACGCATGATTGGCCATAATACTTTCATAAGCGCATATGCCGGGAAGAATGGACTTTTTTCCGCCTCCCCATCCGGCCAGGTCATGAAATACGATTGCACCGGTCAATATGATATGATCGCTTTCTACAGCAGTTCTGTTTACAATAACAGGAGTTCCGAAGCCAGTAGTTCCCATGTTCATTAAATTTTCCTTATCCCTGCAATCATGATCTATTACTTCAAAACGGCGTGCAAGCTTTTCACCAAGCAGCAGCTTGTGTTCTTCATCAGTCTGGGCTCTGTGAGAGCCGGTTGCGCAAAGAAAAGTAATATGTTCGTCTTTTACTCCTGCCTTGTTTAGCTCCTCAACTATATATGGAAGGTAAAAGTCCATCTTCTGCCATGTCCTTGTTGTGTCGGATATAACTATGCATACGGTTTCTTCCGGTTTTACAATATCCTTAAGCCTTTTACTTCTTATGGGATTTTCCAGGGCTTCCAGTATAACCTCTCCTTCCGTCTTCTTATCCACCATACCGCTGCTATTTATCAACCCTAGAAAATTATCAGCCTGAGGTTGGATATTTAGCTCTCCTCTGCCATACTTCATCTTTATCATTTCCAGCTTCATCACCCCCCTTTTTCTAAACAATATCGTTTATGCATCTTTATACACAAAATGTCTTCCTATGATGCATATATATAATATATTATGTATATTTATGCTTGTCAATAAGAATTTTTACATTCCCTGCATCAAAGTTTTTCCGGAAACAGAAATTAACCAGCGGGCAAATACAAGCGGCAACTGCAAAAAACAAAGACACTGCATTCCTCTGTTTTGAATGCAGTGTCTTTTCTATCG
This sequence comes from uncultured Clostridiaceae bacterium, assembly GCA_964619815.1. GTDB lineage: Bacteria > Bacillota > Clostridia > Lutisporales > Lutisporaceae > BRH-c25. Next base: position 8,588 of record CAZUGK010000100.1, read on the forward strand.
TTTTTTATTCTTTTGAATACCTGCTTAAATAAAAAGACATATAGAAACCAACAGCAAAAAGTAAAATGCTGAATAAATATCTGAAATCAAAAGCTATGCCCGGGAATATTGCAATTATTGAGCCTATTACAAATCCCAGTACAGCATAATAAGTGTAACCATAAGCCCGCCTGAACAAAAGGTTTATTAATTTGGCAAACAAAATAATGCTTATTACAAATCCGGTTCCAACCGGTATAAGTACTGTCAAATCAATATTTGCAACTCCTTCAAGAACTAACTGGTATGCACCAAGATACATAAGCACAAAGGAAGCGCTAATCCCCGGCACTATTGTACCGATACCAATGATGGCACCATATGCGGTGAGCTGCAATATTCCCGGGCTTGCCTCCGGAATAATATTGATACCGCTATTTTCCAATGCTATTGCCAGCAAAGTTACACCGAACGCAATTATACACGGAATTATATATGCTTTCCTGAAGCCTTTCCTGTTGGCCTGCTTAAAAACAGCAGGCAGCGTTCCTATCATAAGTCCTATAAAAAGATACTTGACCTGCACGTCGTAGTACTGAAAGAGATATTTCATAACTTTGCTGAAAGCCAAAACTCCGACTCCGCCCCCAAGGGCTATTGGGAAAAAGAATATTACATTTTTTTTGAAATTCTTAAAAACCCCTGCAATAGCATCGGTTATTTTTTCATATAACCCGAATATTACCGCAAGAGACCCACCGCTTACACCAGGTGCAACAGCTCCTATTCCGATCAGCAGTCCTTTAATAAAACCCGATAAAAAATTCAATTTTGTCTCACTCACCTTTGTGCTGCAGCTTTATCTGCCGTTCTGTCAAACTGTAGCCTAAAATTAATTAATGTTATAAAGATTTTATCACAAATTCTTTAAATATACGGAAAAAAGATTTATCATAAATGAACTTTCCTCAATATATGAGTTCTTCCTTATACAAAAATGCCGTCCATATATTATTTATACGATTCATAATACACAAAATCTTCAAGGGGCATCCTCAAGCTGTCATGCCTGTCGGGCGATTGGGCTGCCCCGCTGGCATATCCTATTCCCAGAATATTTATCGGTTCAATATTTCCAGGTATGTTGAATTCCTTTTTCAGTACCTCCGGATTGAAGTGGCAGATCCAGATTGTCCCTAATTCCAGTTCGGCTGCTTCCAGCATCATATGGGTAGTAACAATGGAGGCGTCTATATCTGCAACGTCTTTTCTATCAAAACTCCTTTTCCACGAAGTGTCGTGGTCTGCGCACACTATTACGGCCAATGGAGCGCCGTACACATTAGCGGCTTTTTTCAGTTTTCCCAAGCCTTGAGCTTCACAGACAACGATCAGTCTATGAGGCTGCCTGTTGGCACCTGTAGGTGCAACCCTTCCGGCTTCAAGAATTTTCTTAAGTTTATCTTCCTCTACCTGCTTTGTCTGGTAGCTTCTCACCGAATACCTTTTTTTGGCCAGTTCCAAGAAATCCATATAATTCACCTTCCTTAACAGATGTTTTTAATATATTTTACACCATTCTATTCCATAATAAAAGCACCACATCCTGAAATGCAGTGCTATATGACTCTTATACTACTCATTGAATTTTAACTGAATGAGTTCAACAAGCTTGCTTACAGCTTCTTCTTCGTCAGACCCCTGGGCCGATATGGTTATTTCTGTTCCTTTAGAAATCCCGAGAGATAATACAGCAAGTATCGATTTTGCGTTTACCTGCTTTTCCCCCTTCTGTATCATCAATTCGGATTTGAATTTGGCTGCTGTATTTACGAAAACTGATGCAGGCCTTGCATGAAGTCCGGTTTCGTTAAGTATAGTAACTTTTTCTGATCTCATATTTCCACTCCCCTAAACAAATTCAATATTCAACTGCTTTAAAGCATTCAAAGAATGCTCCATAACTTCCTCAGGTGTTTCCAATTCAAGTGCATGCTCTGCAATTTCCTTTGCTTTTTCATAAGATATATTCCTTATGATATTCTTTATCGCAGGTATTGATAGTGCATTCATGCTGAACTCGTCAAGTCCCAGCCCAAGCAGTATGATACAAGCCTCAATACTTCCTGCCATTTCACCGCACATTCCGGTAAACTTGCCGTATTTATGGGACGCAGCTATTACATTCTTTATTAGCCTGAGTATTCCCGGATGCAGCGGCTGGTACAGTTTTGATACCTTAGGATTCATCCTGTCTACAGCCAAAGCATATTGGCACAAATCGTTGGTGCCTATGCTGAAAAAATCCACCTCTTTGGCTATAGTATCTGCAGTCATTGCAGCTGATGGTATTTCCACCATTATGCCGACTTTTATGTTTTCATCGAACTTCAAGCCTTCGCTTCTAAGCTCATCCTTGGCCTCCTGAAGAACCTTTTTTGCTTCCCTTACCTCTACAACACCCGAAATCATGGGGAACATGATAAGTATGTTTCCTGCCGTACTTGCCCTAAGTATAGCCCTAAGCTGCGTCTTGAAGATATCCTTTCTTTCAAGGCAAATCCTTATTGCCCTCCAGCCTAAAAAGGGATTTAGCTCTTCGGGCAGCTCCAGGTAAGAAAGCTTTTTATCCCCTCCGATATCCAGGGTTCTTATTATTAAAGGCTTTCCGGAAAGTCCGGCTGCAGCTTTACTGTATTCTTCATACTGCTCCTCTTCGGTTGGAAGTGAACATCTGTTCATATATAGAAATTCAGTCCTGAAAAGTCCGACACCTTCTCCGCCGTTTGTTATGACACCCTCAATATCCTCAGGAGCCCCAATATTGCCTGAGATTTCAATCCTTCTTCCATCTGTTGTTAACGCAGGCAAATGGGCTATATCGAAAAGCTTCTTTCTGTGCCCGTTATATTCCCTGATTTTCTGCTCATATTTCTTTTCCTGCCCGGGCTCCGGATTGACGATTACTCTGCCTTCCAGCCCGTCCACTATTATATAGTCACCGCCGCTGATTTTTCCGCTTATATCGCCTAAACCGAGAACAGCCGGAATTCCAAGTCCCCTTGCCATAATTGCGGTATGAGCTGTAACTCCCCCCATATCAGTGATAAAGCCCAATACAAGACTTTTATTCAAAGACGCTGTGTCAGAAGGAGTCAAATCATGAGCCACTACAATAACCGGGCTGTCCAGATTCTCAAAGTCCTTCCGGGAATCCCCCATAATGTTTCTTGTCAGTCTGCTGCTCACGTCCCTTATATCAGCAGCCCTTTCTCTCATATATTCATCCTCAATTTGCTGAAAAATCGAGATATAAAAATCCGCTGTCTTTTGCACAGCATATGCAGCACTTGACTTATCCGTTATTATTGCTTCTTTAATAGCATTTACAAACTCCGGATCCTCCAGCATCATCATATGGGCATCAAAGATCTGGGCTTTATCCTCATCAAGCTCCAGGGAAACCTTTTCCTTAAGCTCCATAAGCTGAATCCTGCAGAGCTTCATTCCCTCATCCAGCTTCTTCAATTCAATATTCACAGCCTCTGGAGCTATGTTTTCTGCATCTATTTCCATCTTGTGATTCTTGAATACATAAGCCCTTCCGGCAGCAATCCCCTCTGAACCGGCAATACCGTTATATATCACGGTTATCCCTCCATTATTGAATTTCAGCATTGGATTAAAATATTACCGCTCCTGTTTCCAGTTTTCCAGAAGATACTTCTCTGCTTCATCGCACCACAACCCTTTATTCCTCTCAGTTATCTCAGCAAGCTTTGCAAAATTCGGATTGTTTTCGCCTTTTCTTTTAAAATCGCTTATAGCAGTAAGCTCCATATCAATATGGGTATATATGAGCTTCTTGCCCCCCGGAATTTTAGGCAGGTTCAAGACCGTATCAGCAACTGAGTCCAGACCGCCAATATGTGTTACCATAACAGCCGGGTTTATCAGTTTTTTCTCTGTCAGCTTCAGGGATTCTATAAGATCTTCGGTATTTCCTCCGGTTGTACCCATGATATGCGTGGAGGCATAGTGTATATTGTAAAGATTCAGCTCTCCTGAAAGACTTGTATCAGTAGGCCCTGCAAAGAAATTGAGGCAGCCGTCCCTGGCAAGTATGCAGTCACCTTGCTCGAAGACTGATTTCACAGGCGCAAAAACAAATACGTCGTCATAGCCGTGACCTCCTGTCAATGCTTTAAGATACTCCTGCACATTGTCTATCGTTGAAGTGTTCACAAATATCAGCTGTACTCCGCATTTACGCGCTTCTTCCTCGGTAAATATCCTCTTTGCACGCTCTATTCTCTCATCATCTATATCAGTTACAACAAGCAGCCCGGGCCTTCTATCGCAATGCAGCGCATAGTCGACAGCTCCCAGTCCCATAGGACCGGCTGCCGCCAGTAAAGCCATTTTACCGCCTTCTACTATACCCATCCTATGTGTATAATTTCCCATCTCTGTGTGGTAATTTGCATGGAAAGCACCTATTATACAGGACATAGGCTCTGCAAGGGATGCCTCATAGTAGGCCTCCCCATCATAGTTAAGAAAGCAGCCTGTCTCCATGACCTCCTGGGGTATGATATTATATGTGGCATCTCCGCCAAAAAACATATAAGAGTACCCCGGTGACCACATTGAGCCTTTGTAGTTCAAGGCTGGCTGCAGTGCAAATTTGCCTCCTTCCTTGAATTTACCCTTCCATTTGGAACCGACCTTTATTATATTACCGGAAAATTCGTGTCCTATTATTATCGGATTTTCATGTATATCCTGAGGCACCCTTTTATGTTTTTTCCCCAATATTACGGTTTTATAAGTTGACATGCATACGCTGTCCGAAATCACTTCTACAAGTATTTCATCATCCTTTATTTCAGGCAGCTCAAAGGTTTCCAGCCTCAAATCATTTTCCCCGTATAGTCTGACTGCTTTTGTCTTCATAAATGTGACCTCCATTAATTTTTCACTTCAAATAGCTGAAGCGCACCTGACCTTCATAGCTGAGTATGTCCTCCATTTGCGGCGGCTGTGTGCCATGAACAGCAACGTTTGCTGCAGAAGCTGCAACAGACAGGGTTACTGCCTTTTCAAAAGGATAGCCTCTTTCTATTGCAAGTGCCAGCGAAGCAACCATTGCATCTCCTGCCCCTACTGTACTTCTAACCTTAACCTCAAGTCCCCCGGCATGAATTGCCTTGCCTCTTTCAACAAATACAGCCCCATCAGCTCCAAGAGATACCACAACCATTTCTATCCCTGCATCAAGAAGACTCTTCGCTGCATCGGCAACTTCGCTTATGTCGGCAAACTTCCTTCCAAACAGTCTTTCCAGCTCATTAATATTCGGCTTGACCAGGTAGGGAGCTGCTTTTACACCTTCCCGCAGAAGCTCCCCATCTGAATCCAGCAATACCCTGGCTTCGGCCTTTTTAGCCCGTTCTGCCCATTCTCTGTATATACCTGCAGAAGCATTAGACGGTACGCTTCCTGATAAAACAAGTATGCTGTCCTTATTCATTTCCGAGAAAATCCTGTTCTCCATGAGGCTCAGATCTTCCTGTGAAACATCAACTCCCGGTTCATTTATATCGGTATTGGTATAATTTGCTTTGTCAACTATCTTTATATTCGTCCTTGTCTCTCCTTTTATGAAAAGAAAATCATTATCTATATCCAAATGGTCAAGATAGCTTTTGATGTACTCGCCATTTCTGCCTGCGAGAATTCCTGTAGCCAGACTGCTGCCACCCAGTGCTTTTATTGTCTTTGAGACATTTATGCCCTTTCCTCCTGCGTCAAGTCTTATCGATGATATCCTGTTGACAGCACCTACCCGGAAATTGTCTATCTCTACAGTTTTATCTACAGCCGGATTCAGAGTTACAGTTTTTATCATCTACATATCACCCTCTGTCAGTATTGATATTATTTCCTCTTTGGAAGCTGCACTCCTGAGCCTTTCAACATTGTGCTCATCCTGGCATACAAGAGCAATAGCCGATAGTATCTCCATATGCTCATCGTTTTTTCCCGCAATTCCTATGAGTATATATGCAACATTTCCGTCACCGAAATTCACACCTTCCGGATACTGCACCACCACTATTCCGGATTTCTTAATATGCTTTATATATTCAGA
>CAZUGK010000101.1:0-5634 GCA_964619815.1 uncultured Clostridiaceae bacterium
ACCTCAAGGTTCAGCTCCTTACCGACTGCTTTAAGCCGTTTCAGCATTTCAACGCCGTCTGCGAACTGCAAGTCATGTATGAAATGATGTCCATTAAGAGTGATGTAATCATAGCCCATTGCATCCAGGGTTTCTCTTACGAACTTTTCACCCAGTAATGTAGGGTTCATTTTTACAAAGGTATGCAAATTCTTCTCTTTAAGGAAATAATTTGAGATCCGCTCAATCTCCTGGGGAGGGCATCCATGGAGTGTAGAAAATGTAATTGAAGGACAAACAACAGGAGAAATATTATCAAGGTCTTCCGCTTTAAAACGGGAAAACAAATGCATGTTGGAAAGCAATGCTTCTCTGCATTCCTTCCATATTTCAGTTTTTGATGCATTACGCATTCCTTCTATATAGGCATCAATTTTGGGAGATTTTATACCTTCCAGGTCATAGCCTACACTCATATTGAACATAAAGTCCCTTTTTTCGCTTAATCCAAGCTCTTTCATCAAGGCATGCAGCAAAAACCAGGCTTTAATGTATTCATTAAACGCATCCTGCACTCTTAACTCTGTCGACCACTCTACATTGTAGCATTCATCCTGTGCCAAAATACATGGCTTGGACACGGGCAAATCTTCTCCGTCAAGCTTCTGCACTGTTTTCAACTCAATAAAACGGCACCCGGCCAGATAAGCAGATACAACGTTCTGCGTCAACTGCGAATTTGGACCTGCGGCAGGGCCAAGGGGCGAAGCTAATTTCTCCCCAAACAGCTCAATATAGCTTCCGCTTTTATTCTTATAAAACTTGCTTTTGTAAATGCCAAAAATTGAACCTTTTTCTTCTAACTCCTTGGTTACCCAAAAAATCATTTTTTCAAAAGGTATTGGCCTCATTCTATCGCTCATTCTCTTACCCCCTAAATAAGTATTTGAAGGCAATCCTATTTTTTTGCAGGCAATGGCTCCATTGCCTTGCCTTCGTCATTCTGAGCTTGCGAAGAATCTTGTACTTAAGTGTATGCCCTATGCAAATACTAATAAGTATTCCTTAAGGGTCTTAGATCCTTCGCATTGCTCAGGATGACACAAGTGTCACTTTGCCAGATTTTCTGTCGTTTTAGGCATTTTATCAGCATACTTCTCTACGAATAGCGATGGGATTGCTGCATACATTGCAGTTGCCTTCACCAACTCATCCTTCCAGGTTTTTTCGTTTGGAGCGTGAGCCTGGTCTTCATGGCCCGGGCCAAAGCCTATACATGGTATGCCGTATTTACCCATAATGGAAACACCGTTTGTAGAGAAAGTCCATTTGTCCAATACCGGTTCATCCTCAAAAAGCCCTTTATAAGCCTCAAGCAGTGTACTGCAAACAGGATGGTCCTCTTCAATGAACCAGGTCGGGAAATATGCCTCAGTAGGGTATACCAGACCTGTATATGAAGGTCTGCTGTAGGGATACATTGTCACTTCAGCCATAGCTTTCTTTACAGACGGCAATTCCCTTATCTGGTTCAAGGCATACTCTCCGTTTTCGCCTGCAGTCAGCCTTCTGTCTATCGAAATCCAGCAGCTGTCTGCCACTGCGCATCTTGATGGTGATGTGTGGAAAATTTCAGATACAGTCAGGGTGCCTTTCCCAAGGAATGGATGGCTGATAAGCCTGTTATTGAGCTCCTTCAATTCCATGAGGATCGGCGCCATTTTGTATATTGCATTGTCGCCTCTCTCAGGTGCAGAGCCATGACAGCTTATACCCTGTGTCGCCACCTTGATTTCCATTCTGCCTCTGTGTCCTCTGTATATACGACAGGAAGTCGGTTCTGTAATAACAACAAATTCCGGCCGGATGTTCAATTCCTTTATAATATACTGCCAGCACAAGCCGTCACAATCTTCTTCCTGAATGGATCCTACTATCAATAGTGTGAAGTCATCCTCCAGCTTCAGGTCTTTGATAATTTTCCCTGCATAGACCATTGAAGCCATGCCGCCTTCCTGGTCGCTTGCACCTCTGCCGAGGATAATTTCATCATCTTCATAGCCCTGGTATGGATCATATTCCCAATTCTTGATATTCCCCACGCCCACTGTATCTATATGCGCGTCCATGGCTATCAGGTGCTTGCCATGCCCAATGTATCCGAACACGTTACCCATAGGATCTGTTTCAACCTTGTCAAAACCTGCAGCCTTCATTTCCTCCATTATTCGACCGATAACCTCTTTTTCGCCGCAGCTTTCACTTGGAATTGCAATCATATCCCTCAGGAATTTGGACATTTGCGGTTTGTATTTCTCCGCCAGTTCAAGTATTTGTTTAAAATCATATGCCATTTCGGACCCCCCCTTAGAATTATTAAAGTTCCTTTGCCAATCCTGTTCTTTCGTTGAACTGCTCAATCATTCTGTCAAGCTCAGGCCCCATTTTATGCAATCTTCCCCAGTAGTTGTCATAATCGTACCACTGCTCATTCAGCTCATCCAGATCATACATCTGCTGCTCGATCCATGTGTAGTACTTGAGATTATGGATGCGTTTCCTGCCTTGGTAAGTCAATTCCTCCATGCTGTCTGTCCTTAAGCCCATTACATACCGGTTATAGTCAATAGCCGCATCAAGCTTCTGATATTCCCTGCCTCTTACTGCTTCCATTTCCTTCAGTCTTGACTGGTACATTTCTGCGGAATCCGTGAGAACTGTCATTACTATATCATTCTCGGTAAGCTCATAGTATTTCGCGAACTTTATGCAGGATATGATATTTGCAGCTCCTGAAATTCCAACCCAGGCCAGTTTCTCAATCAAAGCTTCCGGGACACCCTGTTCTCTCAGATATTCCTGTCCGGCAGGTTCATTGAAAAGACGGAACATTCCCAAGCTGTCATTATCATCTATTGCTATTACCATATCAGTATTCTTTACGTTATGAATCCACGGAACATGCTTGTCGCCAATACCTTCTATCCTGTGATCTCCAAACCCGTTATTGAGTAATGTGGGGCACTGCAATGCCTCACCCACAGCTATTTTGGCATTTGGATACTGATCCTTGATATAGTCTGCAGAGCCCAGTGTTCCTGCTGACCCGGAGGTTAAACATACACCTGCGACTTTTCCCTTGGGGCCTGCTTCTGCTTTTATTATCTCATCCATTGCATGGCCTGTGACTTCATAGTGCCACAAATGGTTGCCAAGCTCACCGAACTGGTTGAATATAAGAACATTATCCCTGGTCCGTCTCAGTTCCCAGGTCTTGTCATATATTTCCTTTACATTGCTCTCACAGCCTGGTGTAGCTATAACTTCTCCAGCTACTGTCTTAAGCCAATCAAAGCGTTCCTTGCTCATATTCTCAGGAAGTATTGCGATTGAACTGCAGCCAAGCAGTGTGGAATTATAGGCTCCGCCACGGCAGTAATTTCCTGTTGAAGGCCAAACCGCCTGATGATAGGTCGGGTCAAATTGTCCGGTAACCAGACGGGGAACCAGACATGCAAAGCTTGCTCCTACCTTGTGTGCCCCGGTAGGAAAGAACTTTCCTGCCATGGCGAAAATCCTTGCTTTGACACCTGAGATTTCCGGAGGAATCTCAATGTAGTTAGGTAATTTATTGTATAATCCGCCTTTTTTAACAGGTTCATTTTTCCATGAGATCCTGAAAAGATTGATTGGATCTACATCCCACAGGCCTGTATCTTTCAGCTTTTCCTTAACCTTTGCGGGTATTTTGTCAGGGTCCTTCATCTGAGCCAAAGTCGGAATAACGATATTTCTTTCCTTGACATTCTTCACAGCTTTTTCAAGCCCTTTTTCATTGATTGTCAAATCAATAAGCTTTCTCATTTTTTCCCCTCCATCGATTATTTTTTTATCTGTTAATAATTTTTTTAACATCTTCAAGATCAGGTTCTACAAGGTTTGCCTTTCCAGCAGCCTGCATAGCACTCTTTATATCCTTGAGGCCGCTTCCGCTGACTATGCTGACAACTTTTTCATCACCGGAAAGCAATCCAAGCTTATTCATTTTTAAAATTCCTGCAAAGCTTGTAACCCCGGCAGGTTCCCCGAAAACACCTGTTTTTTGAGCCAGTATCTTCATCGCTGAAAGTATTTCTTCATCGGATACATCTACCATATATCCACCGGATTCATGCACGGCATTCAAGGCTTTGATGCCGTTGCGCGGTATTCCGACGGATATACTGTCTGCCAAGGTCTGAGGCACTTTATATTCAAACTCATATGTATTCTTTTTGAAAGCTCTTGTCACAGGATTGGAATTTTCCGCCTGAACGCCTACAATTTTAGGGAACTTGTCGATCAGTCCAAGTTTGTAGCATTCCTTGAAGCCCTTCCAGACTCCCCCTATGGAACAGCCGTCTCCGACAGCTACTACTGCAATATCCGGTGCCTTAAAGTTGAGCTGCTCACAAATCTCATATGCAACTGTTTTCTTGCCTTCCAAAAGGTATGGATTTATTGCGCAGCTCCTGTTATACCAGCCGAATTCGTCCGCTGCTTTGAAACATAGCTCTACTGCTTCATCATATGTGCCTTTCACAAGGAATACGTTCGAACCGTATATGAGCAGCTGTGTCACCTTGGCTTCATACCTGCACTGGCAGCAAATCCCGATAGCGAGGAAGCAGCATTGCCCGTCGATGCCGCACACATTACGGATCTACCAAGCTCAACAGCCTTTGCAACTCCAACCGCACTTGCCCTGTCCTTCAATGACGCAGTGGGATTCCTTGAATCATCCTTTAAATAAAAACTATTCAATCCGGTCTCAAAAGCTAGCTTTTTTACTTCATAGAGCGGTGTCCATCCAACCTGGAGCGGCTGTATGCCCCTGGTATCCTCCAGGGGTATTGCCGGAAGATATCTCCATAAGGAATAATCTGTGTTTTTTTTCAGAGAATCCCTTGTCAATTCCTTTTTAATCTGGTCATAATCCAGTATAACATCCAAAATCCCGTCAATACCGCAATCCGGACATGTGTAAAGTACTTCAGCCGGATTATATTCTTTTCCGCACTTGACGCATTTCAGCTTCAATACTTTGCTCATTCCTCCACCTTCTTTCAAAAACTATATTTAGTAATCTAATAGGAAGTTCCCTTCAATGGCAGTTCAAGCCTTCTTATACCGTCAAACCTCTCATATGCCGATGCAACCGCTGCAGCTACGGGAATCAAGGATATTTCACCGATTCCCTTTGCTCCGTATGCAAGCTCCGAATGATTCTTTTCTATTATTTTCACTTCGATTTCAGGTATCTCAGTTGCTCTTAACAAACCCAGTGTCCCGAACTTCGATTTTACAAGCCCATTTTCGTATATCAGCTTCTCCTTCAAGGCTGAACCCAGTCCCATTACTACTCCGCCCTCCACTTGTCCTTCTATGTTCAGAGGATTTATTGCCTTCCCTATATCGTGGGCGGCAACAATCCTTGCAACCTTTCCTTCATCATTGAGTATGGCAACATGGGTGGCATAGCTGTAAGCTTCATGGCTTACAGGATTAACCTTTGCAGAACCAACAGGATCCGTAATACTGCTGAATTCACCGTAAAAATCCTGGCCGTCCAGCTCTTCCAGGGTCTTTGTTTCCAAGGCTGCCTTCAGTTTGAGT
>CAZUGK010000101.1:5644-14650 GCA_964619815.1 uncultured Clostridiaceae bacterium
GCAGCTTGCCTGCAAGCTTCGCCGGTGAACAAAGTTTGTCTTGACGCTGTTGTCGCGCCTGAATCAGGACTTAAGGAGGAATCCGGCGGGTGGAAAGTGATATGGGCGCCATCTATCCCGACTGTCTCAGATACTATCTGTATCATTACAGTAGCCAGGCCCTGCCCTATGCAGGATGCAGCAGAGTAAACAACTATCCTGCCGTTTGTTACCCTAATGCGGCAGCGGCCGAAATCCGGCAAGCCTACACCTATACCGGTGTTTTTCAATGCACATGCAATTCCGGTATATTTATTGTTAAAGTAGTCATCTTTAACTGCAAGCAGGGTTTCCTTAATAGCTGCATCATCACCGCAAATCTGACCATTTGCAAGAACCTTTCCAGGCTCAACCGCATTCCTGTATCGAATTTCCCACCTGTCCAAGCCTGCCAAGTCAGCCAGTTGGTCCAGGTTGGCTTCTGCACCGAAATTGGACTGCGGTACGCCGAAGCCCCGGAATGCTCCGGCAGGAGGATTGTTTGTATATACACAGTACCCATCCAGCTCAACATTCGGAATACTGTATGGACCGCAGGCGTGGGTACATGCCCGCTCCAATACTGCAGTCCCCAGAGATGCATAAGCACCGGTGTCGGCAATAATTTTCGCCGTCATGAAAGTCAGCATTCCCTGGTCGTCACAGCCTGTCGTAATCTCCAATTCCATGCCGTGCCGCTTCGGATGGCATAGCATGCTTTCTTCCCTGGTAAATGTATATTTGCAGGGCTTCTTTGCATAAAAAGTACCTAAAGCCGCATAATGCTGTACACTAAGATCCTCTTTGCCCCCGAAGCCGCCGCCTACATTCTGAAGAATCGTTCTTACCTTATCATGAGGCAGCCCCAGCACCCGGCATATTTCATGATGGTCATGAGTAACACTCTGTGTAGCTACATATATGGTCAGTACGTCTCCGTCATAAAAGGCAACTGCGCTTTCAGGCTCTATAAATGCATGCTCCAACGGAAGCGTTTTGTAGGTGTTTTTCACCACATACCTGGATTCAGCCAAAGCTTTCTCCGGGTCCCCCCTCTTCACATGAGTCTTGCTTAAGAGGTTGCCCTTTTCATGAACCTTTGGCGCATCAGCCTCCAAAGCTCTTTTGGGATCAGTAACAGGCGCCAGTTCCTCATACTCTACCTCAATTCTCGACAAAGCCTCGTCTGCAATTTCTTTAGTCCTGGCAACAACCGACGCAACAGCATCTCCAACACAGCGTGTCATTTCTCCAACTGGCACAAAGGTCGGCCAGTCTTTGAAAATGTATCCCTGATAGTTTTCTCCCGGCACATCGGCAGCTGTCAAAACTGCTTCCACGCCCTCCAAGGCTTCGGCTTTCCCGGTATCGATGGACAATACCCTGGCACGGGGCTTCATTGCCCTTAGAACTGAAACGTAAAGCATTTCCTCCATGAAAATATCATCACAATAAGTTGCTTCGCCCAGTGCCTTCTGTACGGCATCAATCCTGCGCCAGCTCTGCCCGATACTTGATCCGGCTTCGTCCGTGCTGATATGCTTTGACTCTCTCAAAGCTTCTGCGGCAAGCTTTATTGCCCTGATGATCTTTACATAGCCGGTGCATCTGCAGATATTATTCCTGATTGCTTTCCTGATCTCTTCTTCTGTAGGATTCAGATTTGTATCTAATAATGCTTTGGCACTCATCACCATGCCGGGCGTACAAAAACCACACTGTACTGCTCCTGCTTCTGCGAATGCATTCGAGTATATTTCCCTTTCCGGTTCACTGAGGCCTTCCAAAGTAAGCACCTCTTTATCCTGCAGCTTATCAACCTTCATAGTGCATGACCTGACAGCCTTGCCATCAACCAAAACAGTGCAGCTTCCGCATACACCCTCGCTGCAGCCGTTTTTTACAGATGTCAGTTTTTCTTCTTCTCTGAGGTATTTCAGAAGATTAGTCCCATTTTGTACAGATACCGTTCTGCCGTTTAGCCTAAAGTTAACCAAAGACATCACCTGCCTTAACAAAATGCTCAGTTTTCAGTTTTTATTTGAGGAAATTCAGTATCATTTTTTCTGCTGACTTGAAGTAATCATTCAGATCGAATTTTTCTTCATCCATAAGATATTGCATGGATGCTCCCATCATAATGGATACTATCAGATGCGGAAGCATCCTGTAATGTTCGGATTTGTCTTCATCGAAATTCGGTTCCTGCTTCAGAACCTCAGTTATATTTGTAGTCCAAATGTCAAAAGCATTCTTAAACTTTTCCCTTATTTCGGGGTTTGCAGTCCCCTGCACCCAGAAATCAAACTGCACATAATCAATTTTCTGGTGGTTTAAAATGTCATCCTTCTTTTCAAGAAAAAGCCCTTGAAGGTTTTCGACAAATGACTTCCCTTCCAGATCAACCGAACTCATCCTTTTCTGTGTGAATCTTTCCTGAATACTGTCCAGAAGAGCAATCATAAGATCGTTTTTAGTCGGGTAATAATAGTGTATATTTGACTGTAGCATTCCCGCCTCTTTAGCAATAAGATGCATTCTTGTACCGCTTATCTTGTTTTGTGCCACTACCTCAAAGGCGGCGTCCAGGATCTTATTTGTAATTTCATTAGTCATTCATAAGCCTCGCTTTATTACTCTTATTTTCCAAAGAACCTGGGTGCTCTTGAATTTAACATCAAATCAAGAGTTTCCGGTGCATTTTTAACCTTGCTAAGGAATATCATTGCCGCAATAATGTACGGCTTGAAACCTGCTTGCTTGTACAAAGGCGTACGGTACCTGTCGAACACCGATGCTGCGACTTCTCCGTTCTCACAGCTTACACCGGTTATGTCTGCAGGCAGGCAATGCAAATACAGGGCTTTTCCGTCTCTGGTGAGCTTCATCATATCTTCCGTGCATTCCCAATCCTTATGTTTTGCATTCTGAGTCAGCAGTTCTTTTTCAAGTGCCTTGATTTCATCGAATTTGCCTTCACCATATAGTGCAGTCCTTTTCTCCATGGCAGCATAAGGTGCCCAACTCTTCGGATAAACTATATCGGCATTTTCGAAGGCTTCTTCCATTGAATTGGTCTTGACAAACCTTCCTCCGCTTTTTGCTGCATTTGCTCTTGCCACATCTTCTACATCAGTGAGAAGCTCATAGCCTTTAGGGTGTGCCAGAGTCACATCCATTCCAAATCTTGTCATTAGCCCTATTACACCCTGTGGTACCGACAAAGGCTTGCCATAAGAAGGAGAATAAGCCCAAGTCATAGCAATCTTCTTACCCTTAAGCTTTTCCACGCCTCCAAAATGATTTATCAAATGAAGCATATCAGCCATGCACTGTGTAGGGTGATCTATGTCACACTGCAAATTCACCAGGGTTGGCCTCTGCTCAAGCACTCCATCCTCATATCCGGTTTTTACGGCGTTAGAAACCTCTCTCATGTAGGTATTGCCTTTGCCGATGTACATATCGTCACGGATACCTATTATATCAGCCATAAATGAGATCATGTTCGCAGTTTCTCTCACTGTTTCACCATGTGCAATCTGAGATTTTCCTTCATCAAGATCCTGGACGGTCAATCCCAATAGATTACAGGCACTGCTGAAGCTGAACCTTGTTCTTGTTGAATTGTCCCTGAACAACGATACTGCAAGCCCGCTGTCAAATATTCTGGGTGATATGTTGTTCTCCCTCATTTTCCTGAGTATGTCTGCTACTTGGAATACAGCATGAATCTCATCGTCAGTCTTTTCCCAGGTTAATAAAAAGTCATTGTTGTACATCTCCTTGCTGTCAAGCTTCTCAAATTGTCTGATAAGCTTTCTTATTTCTTCCATACGCCTCTCTCCTATTAATTATTAATAATTATTGTTTTTTTCCATTGGTATTGTGAAAAATATAATTTGATTGTCTAGTCAATTTAATTATAAAATTTTATGAAAATTTTGTCAATGTATCCTTTTAATGCATATTAAATTTCTTTTACAATGGGAATACTATGTAAATTATACAGAAATTATTACATTGTACCGGACAAACAGTCTCCTTTGCATGCCTTACGTATAAGTAAAGAGCAGTAAGCTTACCTTACTGCTCTCTCACATAATTATCCTCTATAACACTTCACAAACTTTCCCCAGCCAGGCTCCCCCGTGAACCTTCCATCTTCATATACCAGCTTGCCGCGGGAAAAAGTCATAACTGGATATCCGGTCATTTCAAAACCCTCCCATATGGTATAATCAACATCCGAATGCATATTTTCTTTGGAAACAGTAAATCTCTTTTCCGGATCATAAATTACTATATCTGCGTCACTGCCGACTGCTATAGTTCCCTTTTGCGGTGCGCAGCCGAAGATCTTTGCAACATTGGTACAACAAACCTCAACCACTTTGTTGAAGGATATATGTCCTTTATTCGCCTCACTTAGCATGTATGGATACATGTTCTCAACACCCATGCAGCCGTTTGGAATTTTTGTAAAATCATCCTTACCCCAATCCTTTTCATAGGATTGGAACGGGCAATGGTCTGTGGCAACCGTAGAAATATCTCCTCTTCTCACGCCTTCCCACAATGCATTCCGGCTTTCCACCCCTTTAATGGGAGGTGAACATACGAAATACCTTCCGTCTTCTCTTTTATAAACTTCATTAGTGAAATTCATATATTGAGGGCAGGTCTCTGCATATATTTCAAACCCTTCATCCCTGGTTTTTGTTATTTCATCCAGGCCTTCGCTGCTTGCCACATGAACAATATACAAAGGAGCATTTAAGGTTTTGGCAAGATATACTACTCTCCTTATTGCATCAACCTCCACAAATTCAGGGCGGCTTGCATAATGATACCATGCCGAGGTCTTGCCTTCGGAAAGCAGCTTTTTGGTCCTTCTTTCAATCAGGTAGGGGTTCTCAGCATGGACTGCAACCAAAGCGCCTGTTTCTTTTGATCTTTCCAGCGCATCGGCAATTACTCCGTCGTCAACCATCATATCCTTATAAACCATATAGAGCTTGAAGCTTGGAACACCAAACTCAACAGAAGCCTTGAACTCATCAAGAACTTCCGGAGTTAAGTCGGTAATAGCAACGTGGAAGGCATAATCTATACAAGCTTGCGGTTCAACATATTTGAATCTGTCCTGAACTGTTTCCACGAGTCCCATGCCCTTTCCCTGAGCAGCAAAATCAAAAACCATCGTTGTACCTCCGCAGGCTGCAGCTCGTGTACCGGCCTCGTAGCTGTCTGCCGAAACAGTCCCGCTCACAGGCAGCTCAAGATGCACATGGGCATCAATAGCACCCGGCAGTACTAATTTGCCTGCCGCATCAACCACCATTGCGCCATCAAGCGGCACATCCCTGGAAATCACTGCAATTTTCCCGTTCTTTACCGCAATGTCACCCTTATATGATTCCAGGGCAGTCACAATGGTTCCATTCTTAATTATAATATCCATACTTCCGTTCACAAAATGCACTTCCCTTTCCCACAAGATAATCCCGCAAAGAATATTTATCTGAGACTATTCTACACAATTTTTCCATATCCTTCTATCCTCTAAAAAGAAGTGCTTTATTATAAACCTATTTTGCCTAAGTCGTAAAATGCAATTGTATTTACGATGCAAATGAACATATGCAAATTGACATTTTCACATAAAAATGGTATTATTTTAAAGTATTAGTTGCGCTCGCAACAATTATGACTCAGGAGGGAATTTTTATGGAAGCCCTTATGAAATATATCAGCAGAACCTGGCGTTGTTCAATTATGTACAGGAACAATAAACTTGAACATGAAGGCTTGAATGGCTATCAGCACAGCTATATACTGAAAATCTGCCAGAATCCCGGTATTTCACAAGAACAGCTCGCACAGATGATTTATATCAATAAAAGCAATGTGACACGCCAGCTTGCCCTATTGGAGCAAAACGGTTTCATCACGAGAAACCCCAGTGAAAAAGATAAACGGGTCATGCAGGTTTTTCCCACCCCAAAAGCTCTTGATGTTTATCCAAAGGTGTACGACCTTTTATCGGAATGGAATGATTATCTTGTTGAAGATTTCACCGAGGAAGAACGTCTTCAGTTGTACTCCCTGATGGAACGTGTGATGAATAAAGCTATATCACAAGTTGAGAAGGAAACAGAGAAAGAAGTAGAAGCATGAGAAAAATTCTGGCTTATTTAAAACCCTATCTTCCCAAAATGTTCCTGGGACTAACGATAAAGTTTACCGGCACTATAATGGATTTACTGCTGCCTTGGATCTTAGCCTATACAATTGATGAGATTGTCCCGCTGGAGAATATAAGGCTCATTCTGATATGGGGCGTAGTTATGATTTTCTGCTCGGTAGCCGCACTCCTTACAAATATAATAGCGAACCGTATGGCCTCCAGGGTAGCAAGAGATACCACAGAAGCCGTCCGCCATGACTTATTTGCAAAGATTTCTTATCTTTCCTGCCGGCAGGTTGATGGTTTTACAATTCCCTCATTGGAATCAAGGCTAACCTCCGACACTTACAACATTCACCAATTAATCGGCATGATGCAGCGTTTAGGCGTACGTGCGCCAATTCTTCTGCTGGGGGGTATTATTGTCACACTTACACTTGAGCCTGTGCTGTCAATGATTCTAATACTTGTACTGCCTTTTATCGGGCTGCTGGTTTACTTCGTCTCCGGAAAAGGCATCCCGCTTTACACAGGACTGCAGCAGGCAGTAGATGCCATGGTGCGCACAGTGCGTGAAAATATCTCCGGCATCCGTGTAATTAAGGCTCTATCTAAAACAAGCTATGAAAAGCAACGTTTTTCCGATGTAAACGCGGAGGTAGTCAGGAGGGAGAAAAAAGCCGGCATTACTATGGCTCTCACAAACCCGATGATGAACCTGTTCTTAAACCTGGGACTCACTCTTGTCATAATTGTAGGTGCATACCGTGTGAACGCAGGCTTGACCCAGCCGGGGAAAATCATTGCCTTTCTCACATATTTTACTATAATCCTGAATGCAATGCTTTCTATTACTAGAATGTTTGTCATGTATTCCAAGGGTAGCGCATCTGCGGAAAGGATACGCCAGATTCTGGATACTCCCGGAGATCTGAAGCCGGAACCCCCAAATCACGTGGACAATGGATATCACATTAGCTTTGACCATGTATTCTTTTCCTATCATAAAGATAAATACAACATAGAGGATATCAGCTTTTCATTGAAGCAGGGTGAAACCCTGGGAATCATCGGGGCTACCGGAAGCGGAAAAAGTACTCTGATACGCCTGCTCCTGCGCTTGTATGATGCAGACAAAGGCGAAATCCGTATTCACGGTGACGATATCCGCGGCATTCCGCCAAAGGAGCTGCATACTAAATTTGGGGTTGTATTCCAGAACGATGTCCTGTTTGCAGACACTATTGAAGCAAACATTGATTTCGGCCGCGGATTAAGCAGGAAGCAAATAGAAGCAGCGGCTGATTCAGCACAAGCTAAAGAATTCATAGATTCCTTAGCTGACAGCTACCGGCATATGCTGGCAAACAAAAGCTCTAATCTGAGCGGCGGACAAAAACAGAGAATTTTAATAGCACGTGCTTTGGCAGGACAACCGGAAATACTTGTATTGGATGATTCCTCCAGCGCTTTGGATTACAAGACTGATTCCCTAATGCGCAAAGCACTTGCACACAATTTTAAGGATACAACAACAATAATTATCGCACAGCGTGTCAGTTCCATCCTGAATGCCGACCATATTCTTGTTCTGGAGGATGGAAAAACCCTGGGCTATGGTACACATGAGCAATTGCTGCAAAGCTGTGAAAGCTACCGTGAGATAAGTATGTCACAGATGGGAGGAGAAGTCATTGCATAACAAAGAGAAGCCTCAGGGAAAACCTAAAGACAGTAAAAAAACTCTCTTGCGTTTGTGGAGCTACTTATATCAATACCAATGGATGGTAGTGCTGGCTTTGCTGCTTTCGCTCTTCAGCAATCTTCTGGCCTTGATCGGGCCCATGCTGTCCGGTTATGCCATTGATGCAATCGGAACAGGCAAGGGGCAGGTGCTGTTTCAGGTGGTTTTCTATAATTGTTTTTTGATGGTTATATTCTACCTCTTGTCCTCCTTGCTTTCCTATGTTCTTTCAGTTTTAATGATCCATCTCAGCCAGAAGGTTATATTTAAAATGCGCAATGATGCATTTGACAAGCTGACAGACTTGCCTGTGCGCTATTTTGACAGCCACCAGACCGGCGATATCATAAGCCGTATTTCCTATGACATAGACACGGTGAATGCATCCCTGTCCACTGACTTGCTTCAAATATGCACCAGTGTTATTACAGTTACGGGTTCCCTTGCCATGATGCTTTTTCTTTCCCCTATTCTGGTTCTGGTATTTACCATTACCATCCCTGTTTCAATTTTGCTGACAAGGTATATGACGGGAAAAGTGCGCCCGTTATTCCGCAAGCGCTCTGCCAAACTGGGGGAGCTGAACGGGTTCGTGGAGGAAATTATCTCCGGACAGAAGACCATTACAGTCTACCATCAGGAAGAAACTATGATAGACCGCTTTGATTCAAACTACAAAGAAGCTGTAGACGCTTAGTACAATGCCGACTCTGACGGCAGTATGACCGGCCCCTCCGTCAATTTCATCAACAACCTTTCCCTTGCGCTTATCAGTGTATTCGGGGCACTGCTCTACTTGTTCGGCCGGCTTACCTTGGGAAATCTTTCTTCTTTCGTGCTTTATTCACGCAAATTCTCCGGTCCTATCAACGAAGCCGCCAACATAATAAGTGAGCTGCAATCGACTATTGCAGCAGCGGAGAGGATTTTCAGGCTGATTGACGAACAGCCTGAACCCCTTGATACGAAGGATGCTGAGGAATTGAGCAATGTACATGGGGATGTCGAACTTAAGCATGTTAATTTTGGCTATAATCCAGAAAAAACCGTTATC
>CAZUGK010000102.1:0-14554 GCA_964619815.1 uncultured Clostridiaceae bacterium
GAGAGAAGGCTCAAAGTCGCAAGGGATACTGCAAATAAAGCTGATTCACTTGCTTCCAAGGTAGGAGTCGCAATGGGTTACTTAAGCGGCGGGCTTCAGGATCTGTCAATACAGATTGAGGATATAAAGCAGAAGCAATATATGGGAATAAAGATAATTGAGGCACAAGAAGAGGAAAGAAAGAGGGTTGCAAGGGAAATCCACGATGGACCTGCACAGCTTATTGCCAATCTTGTCATAAAGACCGAACTGTGTGAAAAGCTTATTGATATGGATAGAGAGAAAGTAAAGGAGGAACTTGGCAGCCTCAAAGGTTTTCTCCGTTCCAGCCTTAGTGATGTGAGAAAAATTATATACGATTTGAGGCCTATGTCCCTGGATGATTTGGGACTGGTGCCTACCCTTCAAAGATATATTTCAAACTATGTTGAAGAAAACAACATACTTGTTGATTTTTTGGTTTTTGGAGATTCAAGGCCTCTAAAGCCGGTTGTTGAGCTTGCTGCGTTCAGAATTGTACAGGAGGCCTTGACCAACATAAAGAAGCATTCCGGGGCTAAAAATGCAAATATCAGAATTGAATTCACCGAGGAACAGATAAACCTTCTTATAAGTGATGACGGAAAGGGCTTCGACAAGAGCAAAATTAAGACAGCAAGGCGGAAAGACAGCGGTTATGGGTTGTTAAGTATGAGGGAGCGGGTTGAACTACTGGATGGGAAGTTTGACATAAAGACAACCCCTGGTAAGGGTACAAAAATATTTGTAAGCATATCTTTGGATATAAATGAGGAGGGATAATGTGAGTAAGATACGGATATTGATTGCAGACGACCACTCCATTGTTAGGGAAGGACTCAAACAACTCCTGGAATTGGAAGAAGATTTTGAAGTTGTGGGACAAGCCTCTAATGGAGTTGAAACTATAGAGAGGGTTAGAGAGTTAAAACCTGATGTACTTCTCTTGGATATCAATATGCCCATAATGAATGGTATTAAAGCACTGAAAAAGATCAAGGAAGATGGCATAGACACAAGGGTTGTAATACTTACAATACACGAAGACAGGGAATATCTTTTGGAAACAATGCAGATAGGGGCTTCGGGGTATATTCTTAAGGATTCCGATTCAGCCAGCTTCTTTAAAGCAATAAGGGATGCATATGCCGGGGAATCGTATATACAGCCGAAACTGGCGGCAGACCTTATAAAGGAGCTCAACAGGCCAAGAGGAGCCAGGATTAAGAATGAAAACGAGCTGACCCAGAGGGAGTATGAGGTAATCGCCCTTATAGCAGACGGCTTGAACAATAAGGATATAGCAGACAGGCTTTTTATAAGTGAAAAGACAGTGAAAAACCATGTCTCCAATATATTCAGAAAAATTAATGTCAGTGATAGAACACAAGCTGCCATATATGCATACAAGAATAATATAAAGAAGTAATTCCTGTTACATAAATGTAATATCTGGAAGTATTGTAAAATTGTTAATTTAATGGTATAGTTATAAAGTAATAAAAATACAAGTCGATATGAACATTATAGAATATTTTAAAAGGAGGTCGTGAAAATGAACAGAAGCATAGTTATGATGATTAGTCCTGCAGTAATGGATAGAGCTTTTTTTGCATGCAGTACAGTTATGCCCAAAATCACATATCACGGCCCGAGGTTTGAGGAATAATACATAGTTTATTTAGCAGTCGCGGGCCACTAAACCCGTGACTTTTGTATTTCATATATTAATACAAGGAAGTCAGCTTTTAAGGCGTTTTTAAAAGGTCATGGGTATACCCATGACCTTTTAATTTATATATAGCACCTATATACATCTTGTGAAAGGAGGCGGTCGAAAATGACCATTGCAAAAATAGGTGGTTTCGGTAAGAAAGCCGCAGCAAGGAGATTAGACGGAGGAGGTAGTATCATGGACTTCGTAAGTGAATTATTGTTGAAGTTTGATTACAATGACAGTACAAAAAGATACAAAGCTGAAACTAACGAGAATGCAGACGATTATAGTTACAGACTGTATAAGTCATTGGAATATGACTTCAGATATTTGAAAAACGATGATTTCGGATTCAGGGGTAACTCACTGAATATAATTAAGAAGTAACATAATGATAACTTTGCATGTAAAATGTTTAGCGTAAAACGCATGAGTCGCGCATAAATGTGAATAACACATATATGCGCGACTTAATGTTTTGATAATTTTTCATGTTATGTTAAACTATATATAATATTAGTCACGAGACACCAGACACTAGTCACTAGATTTAGGGCATGGCTTTGAAGTCTAGGTGCAGGGTGCTTGCTTAAGAGAATTCTTCGAAGCCATTCTGGAATTCTAGAGACTAGCGACTCGAGACTAGAGACTATTTTCTCATAAAGGATGTGGATTGTTTGGATAGGCAAAAGCTGTATGCCCTTTTACAAAGGCCGGAAGGTACGAAACTTGATTTCAAAGCCCAGCTTTCTTTGAAGACTGACAGTGAGAAAAAGGAAATGGCCAAGGATGTTGCAGCTATAGCTAATTCAAAAGGGGGCAGGGGTTATATAGTTTTTGGGATAGAGGACGGGACGAAGAGAATATTAGGAATAGAAGGAAAGCGGTATACTGAAGAGCAGATACAGCAGATAATAAGCCAGAGATGCGATCCGCCTGTATCAGTAAAGCTTGACGTTATTCCGGCAGATGATAAGCAGGTTGCAGTTCTGACAATATATAAAAGCAATCAGAAGCCTCACCAGATAAGGCAGACAGGAGTTTTTTACATCAGAAGGGGCTCGACAACGGATATAGCAAGACGTGAAGAGATAGCAAACATGCTTCAGGAGTCTGGAATGCTCCAGAATGAAAGAATCGTGCTCAATGAGGTGGAATTAAAGGAACTGGATGGGAAAATAGTTGATGACTATATTTCCAAGACAGGTCTCACCAGTACCAACGAAGATTACTATACCCTTCTTGAAGGAATTGGTATAATAGGCAGAGAAGATGATAACAGCGGTTATCATCCCACAGTTGGCGGACTGCTGGCTTTCGGTTATCACCCCCAGCTGTACCTTCCTCACACAGGCATAAGACTGATAGATAAATGCGAGAATGATGAAGTAATATATTTTTCGGGCTGCATTACAAGAATGCTGGATGAAATTGAAAACTATCTTAAATTGAAAACAGAGAAGATAAACCTGAATTACCCCGTAGCGGCTGTTGTTGAAGCTGTAGCTAATGCTGCCGTACATAGGGATTACTTTTCGATAGAAAGAGAAATTGTTGTATTGATTGAGAATAGTAAGATAGAAATAAGCAATCCGGGAATAAACTGCAGTGATGATGACATAGCAGGAATTGCAGAGGAATACAACCCTTGCAGGAGGAACCAATGGCTGTACCAAAGGCTCCTGATACTTGATAACAAGAGAAGATTTCTTAAGACCGGTACAGGAATGAAAGGAATATATGAAGCTTTTAAGCAGCACGGCGGTGTCAAGTTTATAAATAATGAGAAAAGAAACCTTTTTAAGGTAGTGCTGCCCGGGCTTATGAGATATTAAAAATCCGATCTCGGATGCACGCGATTGTGCAAAGGAAATTGTTTTGCTGCCGTGGCCAAAATCTGCGTGCAGTTGGCTGAGACGAATTTGAATATGCAATAAAGTTGGTGATGTGAATATGAGTAACAAAGTGGTAACCTTTGAAAGAGGAGCGGAGTTTTACTTTGATCTTGCCTATAAATATATCCAGAAAGGCAGGCTTAAGACCGCTTTAAGGTATATTGAGAAAGCAGTTAAGCTCAAACCTCATGACAGCTTTCTACAGTTTAATTATGCCGGACTGCTGGCAGAACAGGGGGATATTGACCGTTCCACAGAGGTGCTGGTAAACATAGTTAAAAATCTTGATCCTGATTATCTTGAATGCTATTTTGGACTGGGGTGCAATTACCTGCAAATGCAGAAAATAAAAAAGTCTGCCGAGTATTTCAGCCTGTACCTGGAAAAGGATCCTGACGGGGAGTTTTCAGAGGAGGCTGAGGAACTGCTGGAAATGCTCACAATGATAAAGGATGCCAATAACAATCTGGATGATGAGGAGCTTGAGAAAATATACAAGATTGAGGAAGAAGCAATTGACCACCTGGAAAAGAGGGAGTATGAGAAAGCTACTCAGAAATTTGAAACGGTGGTGCAGATGCTTCCTAATGCCATACCCGCAAGGAACAATCTCTCACTGGCATACTACTATCTTGGGTTTTTGGACAAAGCCATAGAGCTTGCCCGGGAGGTGATTAGCTATGAGGAAACCAATGTACATGCAAACTGCAACCTGGCTATTTTCTATAATAAACAGGGCACGACCAGCTGGGTTGAAAAGCAGCTTAGGGTGATAGGCAAAATCCATACAGAAAATGAGGATTGTCTGTATAAAATAGGGGACACCTATGGAAGCCTCGGAAAACATGCAAATGCGTACAGAACCTTTAAAAAGCTTTTGGCTGTGGATTCCGACAACCCTATTTATATACATCTTACTGCGGTTGCAGCATTCAACAGCAAGAAGTACAAGGAAAGCATCAGACTCTGGGAGAAGCTTTCCAAGCTTGATAATGACAATATGCTTTCGGACTATTATATAGAAACTGCTTTGAAAAATCTGGACAGTGGAAGTGAAATTGCACCATTTCCATATATATACCAGCTGCCCAGGGAGGAAATAAAGAACAGGCTGGATTTCATATATAGGTTCATAGAACTGAAAACTGATGAATGCAAGGCTCAGATTCTAAACGACAAACACGTTATTGATATACTTTACTTCGGCATAAATTTTGATAAATACTTTTTGAGAAAACTGATATTTAACAAGATAAAGAATGACAAGCTGGTTGAGATTGAGTCGGCTATAAGAAAATTCATGCTCAGGGACGATGTGGAGAACTATATAAAAATGGAATCGGTATTCCTTTTGAATTCCATAGGTGCCAGGGAACCCTATACGGTGAACTTTGACGGAGAGATAAAGAACGTGACTATAGATTCTTTGGACTTTCCTGATTCTGAATGGGAAAAGATATGGGATGATGTAAAAAATAAGGCGATATCAATGATGAAGAACTGCTATAGAAGACCATATAAGAAGATTGTGGAAGATATCTGGTATGAATTTATAAAATCAACCTTTCCGGAAGTGCCGGAAATAGAAAATGTAGATGTATGGGCTGCTGCATTGGAATATACCTACTGCCGCATTTGCAATGCCAAGGTTACGGAGCAGCAGCTTGCAGAGAAGTATGATATAGCATCAGAGTTGCTTTTAGAAAAGTTCGAAACGATAAATAATGCAATAAAGAACAAATATCAATTCAAAAAAGAAAAAAAGTAAAGTTGCTGCTTTACTTTTTTTCTTTCCTGAAAGCTCTTTTCTTGTCAGCTGTATTTGGTTTCTTTCTTACTGAGAAGCCGAAATGACCCAGGGATTCTGCCAATGCTCTGTATTCACCGTGGTTGTAGCATATCAAATCTGCTTTGTTAAGCTGCAGCTTCCCCGATTTGTCCAACAGCTTTTCTTCAACATCCACACAAAGAATTTCGCTGATGAACATGTCGTGTGAACCTAAAGGGATTATATCTTTAACACGGCATTCCAAATTTACCGGGCATTCTTCAATGGAAGGAGCATCCACCTGGTTGGATTTTTGGGGTGTGAGGCCCAGGTGCTCAAATTTATCTATATTTCTTCCGGATCTAACTCCGCAAAAATCAACAGCATAAGCAAGACTCCTATTCGGAATATTCACTACGAAGCTTCCGCTGTCTTTTATCATATTATATGAATATCTTTCAGGCCTTATAGATACATAAAGCATCGCCGGGTCTGAACAGATTATACCGGTCCATGCCACTGTTATTATATTGTTTACACCCTCGCTGTTTCTGCAGGATACCATTACAGCCGGCAACGGATAGAGAAGTGTGCCCGGCTTCCACATCTGTTTTGTCATATTGTGCCTCCTTATCATAGATCAATCATACCTACCTGTTTATTATAACATATATATTTTTAACAATATTTATTCAACCGGACTAAGCTGCTTCTTTTCCGGCAGATCGCAGGTTACGGCTCATAAACATTCCGTTACACAAGAAAAAAGTGTTCGTTTGTACGGATTATGTGCCGTGAGTCCAAAAACTGTAACCAAAACCTCGGTTTGTACATAGTATGGAAGTGAGATGACAACCGCTGTGATATCTGGGAGTGTAGAAGGTTAAAAGCCCTGTAACCAATGAGTGTTAATAGAATATTATGATAATAATGGGAAATAAAGATTGGAGGTCAAAATATGCCATATGGTAAGGATAACAAGTCATCTGACAATAGTATCAATGAGATGAAAAAGATGGTTTCCGAGAAACTGGGTGGTATAGATGTAAACAATGTGTCAGCAGACCAGGTTAAGAATATGCTTGTGAATGAAATAAGCAAAAACAACAGTATAGACCCTGCCATAAAGGATAAAATAAACCGGGGTGATGTAGACGGCTTAAAGGAAGATATCATCAAATACCTGTCTAATAACAAGTCGGCTGACGGTTCAAGCGACCAGCTTATAAATATGCTGAAAAACAATGATATGGAAGGTCTGAAACGACAACTAATGGGCATGCTCCTTTCGGGTCTTGGCCCTCAAAAAAAAAATGAAGTAAAGGAAGAACAGGAGGCACCGAATACACGGGAGCCATCGGAGACTTCTGAAAGCCAGTCAAGCGAAGGAGCACCCCAGGCATCACCGGCGGACAGCTTAGGGGATTTTGACGAAAAGGCTCTTATGGGTCTGCTTTTTGATAAGATGTTTGCAGGAGTAAAGGACGATAGAAGGATTTTGCTTCTAAACTCCGTAAAGCCTTTTGTATCAGAAAAAAGACAGAAAGGTATCGACGACTGCATCAGAATTATGAATATAGTTGCATTTTTTGAAAATTTCATGAACAAGGCAGGGAAATAAAATGGGTATGGAACGTTTAGCTTTAGGTATACTCAACAGGTTAACCCCGGAAGACTTTTTGATCCTTGCCGTTGTATTCATTTTGCATGTTGAAAACAAGTGTGACAAGACTTTTTTAGTAATTATGCTTCTGGTTTTCATGATGGATTTGCCTCAGGGCCTGCTGGCTTAACAAACAGTAGGCCATTTATTATTTACCCGTGCCGTAGGCTCCTCGTTTCATTCGAAAAGGCATATGGTTTTAAATACAATAACCCGTATTTTTTCCAAAGTAATTTTCTGTGATATGGAATAGCAGCGGCAAATATGGTGCATTACTACATTTAGGACTTAAAGAACTGCTGAACAGAAATGAAAAGGTTATTAATTCGACAATTAGAGCACAAATTGTCCTATAAATGGGCAAAAGGGCTTGATATCCTATATTAACAGGTGATTTGGCTGGAAAACTGGAAGTATCGGAATATAACAGGACAATATTTATTTGAACTTATGTGCCAATAAATAGTATAATATTAACAAATGATTTACTAGGGGGAATTTTTTTAATGGACGTAGACTTATGGACGCAAATTTTGCTTATATTCGTATTGATAGGTTTTAATGCGTTTTTTGCTGCTTCTGAAATGGCTATTGTTTCAGTAAGGCAATCCAAAATTAAACCTCTTGTTGACGAAGGCAACAAAGCTGCAATTTTGGTAAACAGGTTCCTTGAAGAACCTAGCAAGCTGCTGGCCACCATTCAAATCGGGATTACCTTTGCCGGATTTCTTGCAAGTGCCATAGGCGCCCAGACATTGTCAAACAGTCTGACAAGGTTTCTCATCGGCTTGAATATTCCTGGGCTGACACATTCAGCCGGGGTAATTTCTACATTTATTGTAACCGGCATAATTGCGTTATTTACTTTAGTGCTGGGGGAACTTGTCCCAAAGCGAATGGCTATTTCACAGTCCGAAAAGGTTGCACTTTTTTCTGCAAGAACAATAAACTTTTTGTCCAAGGTCACTTATCCCGCTGTTAAGTTTCTTACCGTTTCTACAAACCTGATAGTGAAGCTGCTGGGAGGCCAGGTAAAGGCCACCGGAGACCAGATATCGGAAGAGGAAATCCGATTGATGATAAATGTAGGGGAAGAGAAAGGAATATTCCAGGAAACTGAGACAGAAATGATCAACAGTATATTCGAATTTGACGATACGGTTGCAAAGGAAGTTATGACTCCAAGAACTGATATTGTTGCATTGAACTCAGGAGCCACACGAGAAGAGATACTTGATGTAATTGTGGAGGAGAACTTCTCCAGAATCCCGGTATATGAAGAATCTATAGACAATATAATAGGAATCTTGTATGTAAAAGACCTTTTTGCAATGATAAAAAATCATGTTGAGTGGGAGGTATCCCTCAAGGATATAATAAGACCCGTACATTTCGTACCTGAATATAAGAAGATTGATGAGCTTTTCAAGGAAATGCAGAAATCGAAAACTCACATAGCTGTAGTTATAGATGAATACGGCGGTACGGCAGGACTGCTTACAATAGAGGACCTGCTTGAAGAAATTGTAGGTAACATATTTGATGAGTATGATGATGTTGTCCTTGATTTTGAAAAGATAGATGACAATACATATATTGTCAGCGGAATGCTTGATATCGGTGACATAAACGACATATTGGATACCGACATGCCTGAAGAGGAATTCGATACAATAAGCGGAATGCTCCTCAGTCACTCCGGAAAAATGCCGGAGGTAGGATACGAGCTGACCATTGACAATATATACTTCAGAATAGAAGAAGTAGATGACAAGAGAATATCCAAGATAAGAATTGAAAAAAGAGAAGCAGACCCGAACAAAACAGAAGAGCCGCAGTAATGCGGCTTTTATAAATCCGGCAAACAGCTTCTGGGTACTGTCAGGGAAAAACTGGGTAAAACTGCTTTTATAATTTGGATTGGTGGGTTATAATAGGGACATGGGAGGCTGAGTGTATGGAAGATAAAATAGACAAGTTATATGGGTTAATAGAAAAAATGTACAGCAATTTGTCCGAAAAAATCGACAAAGTAGAATCAGGCTTAGGCAGTAGAATGGATGAAGTAGAGTCCGGCTTGGGCGATAGAATAAATAAATTAGAAACGGGCTTGGGAAGTAAAATAGGTAAAGTAGAATCAAGACTTAATAAAATTGAAATAACTCAAGAGCAGATGCAGTCAAAGCTGGAGCAAATGGCAGAAGTACAGCAAAGCCATTATGATGAGAACAAACGAAGCCATTCAGAAATAATTAGACGAATTGAAAGAATTGAGGTTGCGACTCTGGAGAATGAAACGGAGATACATAATTTAAAAAAGGCAAAATAAGCATATATAAACAAAAAAGGTTTCAAAGCTATAAACTTTGAAACCTTTTAATTTCAATAAAAAATGGTGCCGGAGGCGGGACTCGAACCCGCATGGTTTCCCGCATGATTTTGAGTCATGTGCGTCTGCCAATTCCGCCACTCCGGCTTTCAGCCACGTAAAATATAATAGCATATAAAAATATAAAAATCAATACTAATATTTGGCTTTGCGTGTAACTGCATGTAAATAATCAATTTTTCATTTTAAAGACATAAATGAAGCGTGTACATATATTGTACTGAGGTCTTTTATAAGACAAATATTACAATTAAAAAAGGACAGGTTTTATGATATAATTTTATGTATACTGATTTTGGAGGAGGATAAATATTAATGGATCCAATTACACACGCAGTTGTAGGACTCTCAATCGCTGTATTGACGGGTGAGCCTTTAGCTATTACAAATCCTGCAATAATAGGCTGTGCAGCAGGTGCAGTTATTCCTGACGGAGATATAATTATGCAGCTTAAGGGTGATTATGTATATTTAAAAAACCATAGAGGAGTATCTCATTCCATACCAATGATGTTTATATATTCAGGCGTCATAACAGGTTTGTTGTGGCTGATTTTCGGAAATATAGCACTTGGAAAAATTTTATTGTTTACATTGTTAGGATGTTTTTCACATATTGCTTTGGATATTATGAATTCATATGGAGCGCAGATATTGTGGCCTTTGAACAAAAAGCGCATAACCCTCGATCTTCTTTTGATATATGACCCAATGCTTATACTTTTATGCCTGACTATTATTCTGCCATACACAAGAGGTATTATTCCACCTTACGTGGCAGTACTCATATTTGCAGGTTATTTGATACTCCGCTGCCTTATGAAAAGACGGGCGCAAAATGTCGCTTTCGAGAACCTGGGAGACAAGTACAAGCCTGTTAACTTCAGAATAATGCCTTCTATGATAGGTTTGATAAAATGGCATTTTATACTGAGCACAGGAAAAGAGAAGGTAATCGGGGAAGTTAATATATTTCCGAGAAGGTTCAGAATAATTGATATAAAAAAGAATTTGGACAAAAGCTTATACAAGCTGGTCATAGAAACGCCTATCGCAAAATTCTTCAGTCAGTTCACTCCGATTTTTCATATTGACTGTGAAAAGAAGGAAGGAAATTATACCTTTGAGTTTATTGACCTGAGATATTATATTGCCAGGGATTTTCTACACCATGCAACAGCTGTCGTAAATAAGGACCTTGAAGTAGTGACCTCGCTATTTCATCCATATACCAGGAGCAGGAACGTTGAAGTATAGGAGCACAAGCTTAAGCCTGAAAAGTCATTGACTTTTCAGGCTTTTCTCTTCTGACCGATATGCATATTGCGAAATATCCTTTATGAAAATCCGAATAACCGTGATGTTTCAATAATACATATAAATTGTGCGCGGTTTGGGTGAATAAGCAATTTACGGGTTGTCAATAATCTGAATGTGGCAATTCCGGGTAATAACCACCGGCACTTATATAAAGGAGGAATTGGTTTTGAAGAGGTCTTTTTTTATTGCACTTATTATTTTTGTTTGTTTTAGTCAGGTATATGCGGACAGCTCAGCGGGTAATGCAAGCATAGAGATTAATTTGCCTTCACTTACCCTGAGCCTGTACAAAGATAGCATTCTGTTAAAGGAATACCCTGTATGTGTAGGGAAACAGTCAACTCCCACTCCACAAGGAGATTACAGGGTAATATACAAGGCAGTCAATCCATACTGGATCAACAAGGATGTTGTAGTACCTCCGGGGCCTCAGAATCCTCTTGGAATAAGGTGGATAGGAATTACAAAAGGCATAGGGATCCATGGAAACAATAGACCGGAATCCATAGGGACCTATGCATCTGCAGGCTGCATCAGAATGTATAACAGGGATGTGGAGGAAGTATATGCCCTAGTGCCTGTAAACACACCTGTAACAATAAAATATGACAGGGTGAGGTTATTTGATGATGAATACCTGGGGAAGAAAGACATTATTATTTATCCCGACAGTTACAAAGCAGGTGCCGAAAGCGGCAGGCAGCAGCTTGCCAAGCTGAACCTGACGGATATTCCTGAAGAGTTGATATCAAAGGCTAAAGAGCTTCTTGGAAAGCCTGTTAAAAAACCAGTGGCAGTATCTCAGGGAATCGGAGTGTTCCTTAACAACTGCCTGATTACATGTGATGCTGTGGAGGAGCAGGGGGAAATATTCGTGAACTATAAGGCGGCGGAGGATATGCTGGGTTTGACCTCAGGGATAGCAGGCATATTTGACATAGAAATAAAGGAGCTGGAAGGAACCATATATATCAATCTTTCGCAGACGGTTAAGCAGTTTGGCGGGAGTATGAGCTATGACGAGGCTACCGGAAATGCATATATTACCATGAAAATTATCAAGGTCAATGGAGCTTTTGCAGGTATAAACCGCGGAGACTATGATAAAACGGACCTACTGGAAGCTGAAGCGGTTAAACAGCTTGGTTACCGGTATTCCGAAGACTCAGTTGACCTTAGGATATTTGATAAGCCCATGCTGAAGCTTAAAAGAAACAAGATCTGGAGTATAAATGTAGATAGTATTACTGAAGCCATGGGTGGTTATAAGAATGTGAGCTCCCGGTATGGAGTCGTTGATGTGAAGCTGCCCATCTACTTAAAATTAGGTGAAGAATATTTTAAAACTGAGAATATTGACGGGAGATTGGCCTTAAGTGAGGAAACCGCTTATTACATACGTGAGCAAGGCGGCCAGGCTGCTGAAGCTTTTTCGGTACAAGCGGAGAAAACCTCTTCATATATTGATTTGGAGATGTTTTTGGAAAACTACGACTATACTTCCAACAGTTTCAATACTGTAATTGATATAAAATTGAAGGAGAACTAGATACTTAGTAGAATTTAATAGTATAGTGAATATAAACAGTAGTAGATATCCGCTACTGTTTTATATTTTTATAATTTCTATTAAAAATATGGAACTTTATATTAAATGTTTCGTCTAACAAAAGAAGGCATGTTTTGATGTCTTATTTGATTATTTATGGTATAATTTACCGGAAGACACTAAAAAATCGGTTTGCATATACGAAAATATATTATATAAAGTTTTGCTGATATCTAGGGTATGTTAAGAAGCAAAAGGGGGAAATGATGTGAGTGATCTGGAAAAGCTATTAGTAAAGAAGAGCCAGTCTGGAGACGTTGAATCCTTCGAACTCCTGATAAGCTCCTACGATAAAAGAGCGTACAACATTGCTTACCGAGTCATGGGGAACGAGGAAGATGCGAAGGACATGGCACAAGAGGCAATGCTCAGGGTATTCAGGGCTTTAAAGGATTTTAAGGGACAGTCGTCCTTTTCTACATGGTTGTACAGGATAGTGACAAATGTCTGTTTGGATGAGCTAAGGCGCAGAAAAAACGATAAGTACGTGTCCCTTGACAGCACAATACAGACAGACAGCGGTGAGCTGCACATGGAGATATGCTCCGACAGGGAGACTCCGGAGAGTGTTTACGAACAGGTTGAGCAAAGAGAGCTTATCAAAAAAGCAATAAGCGAGCTGAATGAGGACTACAGAAGCGTCATAGTGCTGAGAGATGTACAAGGCTTCAGCTATGAGGAAATTGCCAACATGCTGGATTGCTCGCTGGGTACGGTAAAATCAAGGATAAACAGAGCGAGAACCATGCTGAGAGAACGGCTGAAATCAAGCATGGAACTTTCCCGTGAAAATAGAGTCTAATTTGGTGAAGGGAGGTAGAAGGGTTATGAAGTGCGAAACAATAAGGAATATGATGTCCTCATATATAGATAAAGATTTGAATGATATAGAAAAAGCCGAGATTGAAAAACACCTTGCAGAGTGCGAAGAATGCAGAGAAGAATACGAAAGCCTGCTTGATATAATAGCTGTATGCGCTAATCTGGAAGAAGTTGAACTGCCTCAGAACTTCAGGACGGAACTTCACCAAAAGCTGGTTGAGGAGAAAAAGAAAAGGAGCTTTTTTGTCGGCATTCTTGGCAGAAACAGCATGAAAGTAGCAACAGGGCTTGTTGCTGCAGCGCTGGTAGTGGCAATAGGAATAGGAAGCTCGTCTCTGCTTTTTAATAAAAATATGGAAATGGCTCAGGAGAGCGGTTCAGCTCCAGCTTATACCGGAGCAGCCGAACCTGCTGCTGCCCCGCCTGCTGCGTCGGATACAAACACAGCAATGAAAAAGGCCAAGGGAGAGCAATATGGAATAGCTGGAGCAGAGCAGCCCCAAATAACTGCAATGGATAATTCTGCAGTTGCAAAGAACTCAGTTGCTATGGAATTTAATGAGAGTCTTTTGGCTGACAGGGCTGTTCCAGGCCAGGGTGTCCAGAGCTCAAGGTCGGGCAGAATGGTAATAAGAACAGGAAACATATCAGTCAATGTAGAGAATGTAGATAAAGCGGCCGCTGACATCAGACAGCTTACTGAAAGCAGCGGGGGATATGTGGAGAACTCTCAGATAGAAAATGTTACAGTACCACAGGTTCAGGATGTCAATGAAGTTTCCATAGCAAAAGAGAGCACAGAAAAGTATGCCAATCTTACTGTAAGAGTGCCTGAAGCTAAGTTTAACAATGTGTTCAACAATATAAAAGGCATGGGCAAATTAGTAAGTGAGAATATAAACGGCAGCGATATCACTGCGGAATACAGGGATACAACCGCCCGGGTGGAAAATCTGAAAATACAGGAGCAAAGCCTGCAGCAGCTTATGACCAAAGCTAAGAATGTGGATGAGATACTTAAGATAGAGTCAGAGCTAAACAGGGTGAGGACGGACATAGACCTTTATTCGGGAAACCTCAAGCGTTGGGATGATTTGGTCCAGCTTTCCTCCATCAATATATATATCAGAGAGCTAAAGCCGGAAGAGCTTAAAAGTGTAGATGTACCGGGAATGTGGGGAAAGGCGTATCAAGGCTTCATAAAGGCTGTTAATAATATAGTCGCAGGGCTTGAAAAGACTGTTATAGTGCTGGTTGCTGCAATACCATATCTGCTTGTGGTTTTCGTTCTTGTGGTGGTTGGAATATATATTTCGAAAAAGATAAAGGTCAGGAAAAAATAAAGAGATGTTT
>CAZUGK010000103.1:0-14503 GCA_964619815.1 uncultured Clostridiaceae bacterium
AGAAAAATCTAACGCCATAAAATGGTCGTCCATGACCTTTATGGCTTGCTTCGGCGTCCTGCCTCGCATACGATTTTTCTAAGGCTGCGTTCATAAGTACCATTGACAAGCTTTGTATAAATACACCTTAGCATTACATGCCTGCACTACTACTGTTGTTTTGCTTTAATAAAGCTATACTATAGGCGCCAGCAGCAATACCTCCTCATTTTCCCTGTATATCGTATCAAACTGTGTAATAGGTATCGGGTTCCTCCCCAATCCGACTTCAAAGGTATATCCCGGCCTTCTGTACTGCTCCACGAACCAGTCCTTGTAACCCGCATAGGCAGCTGCGTATGGTACATCGGAAATGGCATATCCGGTTATTCCGGAGAAAATATTGGCTATCTCAAATGCACGAGGCGGCCTTATCCCCTTATATAGCCAGTATATTACCCTTCCCTGGGTATGATATGCAATAACCAGCTTGAAATTATGCTGTCTTGTAAAATTCACAGCTGCCTGAGTTTCCGGTTCTGATAGGGGACTCGGCCCACCGTATCTGGTAGGCCCGGGGCCATCCACGCCAAGATACGGCTCCTGTGCCTTGGCTTCCTCCCAGGAAGCGGGATAGTTGCGGTTCAAATCCACCCCTCTGATATTTGCATTCCAAACCTGCGAGAATGGCTGACCGGTGTCATTCCAGGCAATCAGCCTTTCATAATATGGGTTATCCCTCTGAAGCCCCGAAAGTACCAGGTCCACTCCATCCGGATTGACCATAGGCATAATATATATACTGCTTCTATTCCAAATGTCACGGGTGCTATACCCCTGTATCGGGGTATTATTCGAATATGCCCGTGAGAAATTTTCAATGAATTTCATAAGTAAAGGAGCAGTTATCCACTCCAGCGCGTGGTGTGCACCGTTATAAAATACCTCAACAGGCCCATTTCCAAGCCTTATATAATATAGATTTTTCCCAAGCACACTTTTTCCCGCAATACCCAACTGTATGAATGGATACCTTGCCTTTAGCCCTCTTATATTCCGCTCCATTATTTCATAGGTGTAATCAATATCAGTAAATACAACATCGATACCATAAGGTACTGTAATTGTCTGCCCTATCCTGAGGTTCCTGGGGTCGACTCCCGGATTTGCCGTCAGCACAGCATTAAGTGTGGTGTAATAGTTTCTGGCTATATTGTAGAGAGTATCCCCTGCCCTGATTATATACGTATCATAGCCCAGGAGGAGCCTCTCAAATCTGCTCCAGGTAGCCGGACCAACAATTCCGTCAGGCTCAAGACCATTATCCAGCTGGAATTCCCTTACCGCCTCCAAAGTGCGCTGTCCAAAAACTCCGTCTATAACTCCCGGATCATACCCAATCCTTGCCAGCAGGCTTTGTATCAACTTCACATTCGGGCCTCTTGAGCCTAATCTCAATGTTTCCACATTACCACCCCGCAAATTTGATAGCATATATCATAATATTCATAGTGGCAGTCAATTGTTACAGCAGCATATAATAAGGCTTGCCGCACATTATTTGTTATTCTGTAGCAGTGGAATCACGCATAATAATATATAAAGGAAAAACAGGGAGGTTATTGAATGCTCATTCATGTGGTTAAGTCGGGGGAAGCTCTTTGGCAGATTGCCTCATTCTACCGGGTTCCGATGTCCAGCATTGTTGAAATAAACGAGCTGCCAAATGCAAACCTGTTATTACCCGGCGAAGCCTTAGTTATTCCTACAGAAGATGCATTTCATACCGTGAGATCCGGTGGAACTCTATGGAGAATTGCACAAACCTACGGAACAACGGTTCAGGCAATTGTACAGGCCAATATGATAACAGATCCGGCAAGCATCTATCCCGGCATTACACTCTATATACCCGCACCCCGTCACCGTGTCCAGCCGGGAGAGACCCTGTGGAGAATTGCACAAAGATATGGCACGACAGTACAAACCTTATTAAAAGTAAACAACATTGATAATCCCAATCTCATATACCCCGGAACCGTGCTGGTTATACCAAGGAGACTAAGGCCTGCAATTGAGGTAAACGGTTACATTTATATTCTCGGCGAAGCTGCAATTCCTATTGTGGAGGAGGTTGCAGAACATCTCACCTATCTGGCCCCTTTTGCTTACAGAATCAGAGAGAATGGCAGCCTTCAGCCGATAAATGACGATGAGGCAGTAAATACGGCTATTGCTGAGGGTGTGACTCCAATGATGAGCATTACAAATTTTACAAGCACGGAATTGGGCGAAAACCTGGCACATGTTGTCCTGTCAAGCCAGGAAGTACAAGAGGTATTGCTGCAGAATATTATCAATATAATGAGAGAAAAGCAATATGAAGGCTTAAATGTGGATTTTGAAAATGTCTTACCCGGAGACCGAGAGCTTTATAACCAGTTTATGCAGCGCGCAGTAAACCGGCTGCATCCGGAGGGATATTTCGTTTCAAGTGCTCTGGCACCCAAAACAGGCCCCGAGCAGTATGGTCTGTTATATACAGCCCATGATTATCCTGCCCACGGAAGAATTGCTGATTTTGTTGTGCTGATGACTTATGAATGGGGTTGGCGTAAAGGGCCTCCGCAAGCTATTTCGCCATTAAACCAGATAAAACGTGTTCTTGACTATGCAGTTTCGGTTATGCCGCGAGACAAGATATTTCTCGGTTTTCAGATTTATGCAAGGGATTGGCTGCTTCCGCACGTTCAGGGGCAGGAAGCCGAAACCTTCAGCATAGAAGAAGCTATGAACAGGGCAAGGCGTTATTATGCTCCCATACAATATGATACAACAGCAGAATCACCTTACTTCCGGTATACCGATGCACAGGGGAGAAGGCACGAAGTGTGGTTCGAAGATGCCAGAAGCGCGCAAGCCAAATTTGATGCAGTGAAAAACTATAATTTGAGAGGAGTAAGCTATTGGGCCCTGGGTTATCCTTTCCCTCAGAACTGGGTTTTACTTGAGGATAATTTTACGATTGAAAAATTATAATGTCATAAATTGAGATGGGGGCTTTATAACCCCCATTAGTCTTAACTAATAACTCTTTAATTCATCTGCACAACAGCAGCAAAAGCTCTTGTTCATATATTCTCTCAGATCTTTCTCAGATCCGCAGAATATGCAAGTCTGCGGGTGTTTTCTCATTATTACATTATCACCCTCCAAGTGCATCTCAACATCATCCCCGGTTTCTATATCGCACAATCCCAGCAGTATGTCGGGCAGCTTTATGCTACCGGTTTTATCAATTTCGCTTATCACACCTAAAGATCTCATCAAAATGTCCCCCTCCACATACATGATATGTAAATATACTATATTTGAAAAAATCCCTTGTCAATTTTCGATATATGAAAAGCACTTTATAATATCTGTACTGCAGAAAAATAGAATTTTGTGCAACTCAGCATAAAATAACTGCATATAAAAAAGGCTTCTAATGTTGCATTTTTCGACATAGCAGCCATTTTTTCGGCTAATTTTGACTTTGCACCTGCAGCACCATGGCTTTTCATTATTTTCTTCACTCCTTCAGTTGCATTAACCTTTCAATTTACCACATAATAGCTCTGGTATTCAATTCAGCCGTCTTATACTTTCCTATACAATAAAGAAACGCCCGTTCCCGGGCGTTTCTTTAATCATTTAAATCCGATGTACAGTATGGGCATTTGCTTGCGTCGATATGTATTTCACTATAGCAGTATTTGCAGGCTTTTGTTTTAGCCGATGCAGGCTCTTCCTTCTTCCTGGGTATACGGTTAATCTGCTTTATCACTATGAACAGCGTAAATGCGATGATAAGAAAATCAACAACATTGTTGATAAATAAACCGTAATTCAAGGTTGCTACGCCTTTTTCCTTAGCTTCCGCCAAAGTACTGAAGCTTCCTCCACCCAAGGTTATAAATAAGTTTGAAAAATCCAGATCGCCCAGCAGTAAACCTATTAATGGCATTATTATATCATTAACCAGTGATGAAACAATTTTTCCGAAGGCTCCCCCTATAACAACACCAACTGCTAAATCGATTACATTCCCCCTCATTGCAAAGGCCTTAAACTCTTTCCACATAGAAATCCCCCTTATCTCAATGGTTATAATACGTTTAACAGTATCATTATAATGTTATATTCAGCATCTTTCAAGTGAATGGAATATCATATTCTCTTTAGAATGCTGGCAGCTTCCACTATATCCTCACTTCCCAAAATTGCAGAAGCAGTTGCTATTCCATCAACTCCTGCAGCCTTGACAGAATGCGCATTCTGCAAATTTACCCCTCCGATTCCTACAATAGGTATATGCACTGTCACCTTGATCGATTTCAATTGTTCAAGGGTAACATGCTCTGTGTTGTTTTTTGTTTTGGTAGGAAATAAAGCCCCAACGCCCAGATAGTCTGCTCCCTGGTTCACGAAATCAAGCGCTTCATCAATGCAGTTGGCAGATGCTCCAATAATCTTATCTGGGCCCATAAGTTCTCTGGCAGCAGCTATAGGTAAATCCTCCGGACCGAGATGTACTCCATCCGCATCTACAGCTAATGCAATGTCAACTCTATCGTTAATAATCAGGGGAACCTGGTATTTTCTCACCAGTTCCTTCACCTTAAGAGCCAGGTTATAGTAATCATGTGCAGTTATGCTTTTCTCCCTCAGCTGTACCAAAGTGACTCCGCCCTTTATGGCATACTCTATGCTCTCGAGTAATTCCCTTCCTTTCAATGCCTTTCTGTCGGTTATAAGGTATAATGAATAGTTTACAAGCTTTTTATCCGACATGTGCCTCACCTTCCCTTACAAATATTTTCTTGTTTAGATTATATATATTGTCAAACAACTTTACCTTGAATGTTCCTATACCTTCACCGGGTAATAAGCTGTTAAAAGCAAGCTGCCCTGAAATACCCATTGCCATGATGCCTGCAGCCGTACCTGTCAAGTAGTCACCGGTTATACTGCAGAATGCACCAATCAGGGATGAAGTCATGCACCCTGTGCCTGTAACCCTTGAAAGCATTTCGTGGCCATTACTTATTATATAAGTGTTGATTCCATCCGAAACTATATCTCTCTTTCCTGTGGCAACGACAACACAGTTCAAGTCTTTTGCCAGTCTTTGAATAATTTCGGTGCCATTATCAATATCAGAAAAAGAGTCTACTCCACAAGAACAGCTTTCCATACTTGCCAAATACATAACTTCAGATATATTTCCCTTTATGACAGCCGGCTTGATTTCTGCCAACAGCTTTTCGCACATTTTTTTCCGGAAGGAAGTAATACCCGCTCCAACAGGATCAAATATTATAGGGATACTCAATTCATTGGCTTTTTTACCGGCTGAGAGCATTGACCGAAAATTATTATTGCTGGGGGTTCCTATATTGAGCACCAGCGCTTTTGCCATTGCCGCCACCTCTGCGGCCTCAGCCGGATCATTTGCCATTATAGGGGAAGCGCCAATCGCTAATACAACGTTGGCACTGTCATTCATAGTTACATAATTGGTTATATGATGTATAAGAGGCCTGCGTTCCCTTATCCTGATCAATAGTTCTGCTGCTTCGCTAACAATCTCCAATTCTTAGTCACCCTCCATGATAAACAATATATCAATCCTGTTAATATCATTACAGGAACCGTAGCGCCAAGTACAAAGTCCAGCTTTATGAATTGGTAATACATAATGACACCCATAAGCCAAACAATTGCAGCTCCCCAGTTAATAAGCAGCCCTTCCTGCGGTTTTCTGTTCTTCCGAATTATAAAGTATTCTGTAAGCAGTATTGCGAAAAGCGGTGCAAAGACTGAACCAATTGCATATAAAAAGCTTTCATACTGCTCAATTGGAGCTATTAATGCAATCAAAGTCCCGATTATCCCCATGAATAATGCAGCCTTTCTTTCCTTTACCTTTGGTAGTATATTCAAAACCGTCACCCCCGCTGAATATGCATCAAGAAAGGTTGTAGTTACAGTTGACAGTATAACGATTCCAAGAGCAGTAAAGCCAAGGTTTGCAGCCAACATCATCGCTCCGGGGTCCGGATTGCCTGCGACAATTGCGGCCCCAAGGCCAATCGTGTACATCCATGAGCTGCCAATAAAGTATCCCAGGAAGCTTCCTGCAACACCATCTCTTTTTCTTTTTGCAAACCTTGTATAATCTGCTATCAATGGGAGCCAGGATAGAGGCATTATAATATTAAGCTCTACAGCCGTCCCGAAAGTCATTGTACCGTCTCCTGGTCCACTGAATAATTCACTGTTTTCGAAAACAACTGTGGAGAGAAGAATTGTCAGCAGGAAAAGAAGCACTACAGCAACCATGTTAAGCTTTTTCATTCCATCCTTGCCCAAATATATCCATAAGCAGATGAGTCCGCCTATTATGATGCTCCATAGATAAATATTATCATAGGACCATAATGCCTTGGTAATTTCATTGACTGACCTTGCACCTGATATTATCATGACAGCAGTCCACCCGAGCAGTTGAAGGACATTCAATACCGCGAACATGCGTGCTCCGTATTTGCCAAAGGATATGCCGGTTGACGTTATGGAAGGAAGTCTTTCTTCTGTTCCGATTATTCCGCCAAGAACCAGAATTGCAGTACCTGTAATATGTCCGCTTATTATTGCAATAAGGCCATTTTTGAAACCAAGCGGAGCAAGCAGGCCTCCTGTCAGTATCTCGGAGATTGAAACAGCTGCTCCGAACCAGAGGATAAAAAAACTTAAAAATGTGAGATTATTATTTGATTTATCCATCTAGTAAACCTGCCTTCCTGTATAAAGTATAAAAATGGTTTGTGGGCCCTACCCCTTTACCTATGGAAAGAGAGTTCTCTATTGCTTCAGTTATGTATTCCTTAGCTTTTGCAACAGCTTCTCCCACCGGAAATCCTTTTGCCAGGTTGGACGCAATAGCAGCAGAGAGTGTACAGCCTGTTCCATGGGTGTTTTTTGTATCTATCCTCCTGCTTTCCAGGCAGCTTGTATTAATACCGTCAAATAAGATATCTGTTGCCTTGTCATCAAGGTGGCCGCCTTTTACAAGAACATTTTGGGGACCCATTTCAAAAATCATCCTTGCTGCTTTTTTCATTTCTTCAACACTATCAATTTTTATTCCTGTAAGAACTTCTGCCTCAGGAATGTTTGGAGTGACAACCGTTGCTAAAGGCAGCAGCTTGCTTATCAGTGCCTCTTTGGCTTCCGGCTGCAAAAGATGGTACCCGCTTTTGGAAACCATCACAGGATCCAGGACGATATTTGAAGGTTTATAAAATCCGAGCCCTTCTGCTATAGTGCTTATTGTATCTATTTGTGAGACCATCCCGATTTTCAGGCCATGAACACTTATGTCTTCAAAGATTGCTTCAATTTGCTTGCCTATCAATTCAGCCGAAATATCCTGAACTGCAAGAACCCCTTGAGTATTCTGCGCGGTCACTGCAGTAATAACACTCATTCCATATACCCCATGGGCTGAAAAGGTCTTCAAGTCTGCCTGGATGCCTGCACCACCGCAGCTGTCCGAGCCTGCTATAGTTAAAACATTTTTCATTTTACTGCCTCCTGTTAAATATCTGATTTCTTCAATACATTGCTTCTTTCCATTACTCCAAGAATTACATATCCGATAATACTGCCGCCAATAGTGCTGATCAGAAAAGGAACTATGAAATAGAACGCTGCTACATCATTCCCCAAAAGGAATTTTGCAATGGGGAAAGCTAATAAACCTCCCAATATGCCTGTTCCAAGTATTTCTCCTGCTATTGCGTATAATTTTTTACCGAATTTCAAATATAGAATTCCCGACAAAAAGGCTCCTACCATACTTCCAGGGAAAGCCATAAGTGAGCCTGTGCCCAGTATGTTCCTGAGTGTGGAAATCAGAAATGCATTGGCCACGCCATACCACGGGCCTAACAGTACTGCAGACAATACATTGATTGTATGCTGCACCGGGAAGCATTTGGCAGCCCCAATGGGTATGTAGATCAAATTGGACGCAATTGTCCCCAGTGCAACAAGAAGTGCTGATAGTGTAAGTTTTTTGGTTTGCATAAAAATACCCCTCCTATTTTTTTGTACTAGGGGGAGCTAAAATAAAAAGCACAAACCCCATTATAAGGATTTATGCTTATATACCTGTATAAACATGTTACTTCCCTACGCTGGTATTATCCAGATCAGGTAAAAGGGTCAGAGACTTACCCGGGTCTCTATCTCAGCTGGCCTTTCCAGCCCCCCTAGTACAAAAGCTATTTATTTCTATATGATATTAACATAAAATGTTGGCTATTTCAAGCCTGATCCTTTTACTTAATTGCTTTCAACTGCGCTTTTCCTGAATTTCTCCACCTCATCCGACAGTTTATAACTGGACTTTTCCAGAACCTCCATATACTTGTTTATGATCTGCATCAGTTCACTGTCAGCATTATCTTTAATAGCCTTCATATAGGCTTCCTTGGCTTCCGGATCCATTACCTTTGTATCGTAGCTGAAAAGCGGAGTATTGTTCAATCCGTACAGCATAAATGTA
Source organism: uncultured Clostridiaceae bacterium (assembly GCA_964619815.1). Taxonomy (GTDB): domain Bacteria; phylum Bacillota; class Clostridia; order Lutisporales; family Lutisporaceae; genus BRH-c25. The sequence goes on from CAZUGK010000103.1 coordinate 8,597, forward strand.
AGATACTTTTTCTGCAGCTCCTTCATGCTTTCTATTTTTGAAGAGCTACCGTACTTCTTAATAAAGCTCTCCTGCGCCAATGCCCTTTCAACAACTTCATCCCAACCGATCATAAGGGCTGCATCCTTTGCAGGTACCTTATTGGTCTCCACCGCCATTATATCGATATAATCCTTCATATCGTCGGTCGCATATGGGCTGAATCTCTTCAAATACTCATAATTCATTATCGGGAAGTATGTTCCTTCTGCTGTTTCTACTTTATAGCCCATATCCCTTGTTTCTTCCAGAAGGCTTTTTAGTTCGGCATCCTGTATGGTATCAAGTTTATTTAAATCAAATTCCGGTTTATATACCTTATTCAGACTGCTTTGTATTGTTTCTCCGTTATAATATTTGTCTTCCAACTCCAGCAACCGGTTTCTCTGTGTTTTTTCAAGCTCTTCAATCATTTTGGACGCGTTTTCCTTAGAAACGCTTGCTATGTTTTTATCCATAAACTCAATTAATACATCAGGCTTGGAATTCGCATCCACAAGCGCCATAAACTCAGGCATTATCTTGTCCTGCTTGCTTTCCTCCACAGCCGGAGGATTATTATTTTCAACCTTGCTGCTGCCATTATCATTGCCCGCCGTTGTTGTGCACCCGGCCAGCAGGCTGGCGCCTATAAGCACAACAGTAGACATTCCTAATGAAACTGATCTTATAAATACTTTCCCTCTAAACATATTTACTGCTACAACTCCTTAATCGGTTAATTTATAATCATTTGCTATATCTTAATAGACGCAGCATTTCAAAAAAAGTTTCAAGACTCAATACAAGAATCAAAATTTATGAAACAATAGTGCCGGATGCTAAAAGCTTAACCTTAGCTCCGGCACTATAATTGTTCACACTTTACTACAGTTTGCCCACAAAATCCGCCCCGAACTGCACGCATCTTTCCATAGCAGCTTTATCAGGGTTCCACAGCTCTTTTATTCCATCACTGACTACTTCGAACTTTGCGGCTTTTAACCTTTCATCAAGTATTGCCACTGATTCTCCGCTCCAGCCGTATGAGCCGAAGGCTGCCGCCTTTTTATTCTTGAAGCCCATGCCTTTTATCATGTCCAGCAATCCTCCAACTCCATGCATAATACTCCTGTTTACTGTAGAAGAACCGAACAATACTGCCCTAGACTTGAATATTTCCGTTATCACGTCATTTTTATCAGAATTTGCTGCATTGAAAAGCTTAACAGCCACACCTTTATCCGCAGATCTGATGCCTTCTGCTATGCCTTCTGCCATCCTTCTTGTAGCATTCCACATAGTATCGTATACTATTGTAATCTGATTTTCCTGATAATCATTAGCCCATTCCATGAATTTTTCAACAATCTGAGCAGGATTATCCCTCCAGATAATCCCGTGGCTCGGAGCAATCATATCCAATGGGAGCTTGAAGCTTAGCACTTCTTCTATTTTCTTGGTTACAAAAGTACTGAAGGGAGTTAATATGTTGGCATAGTATTTCATCGCTTCCTGATATAATTCAGCTTTGTCAACCAAGTCATTGTACATCAGCTCTGAGGCATAATGCTGTCCAAAGGCGTCATTGCTGAACAGTATGTTTTCTCCCGACATGTAAGTGAACATAGTGTCCGGCCAGTGAAGCATCCTGGCTTCCACAAAAGTAAGCTTGCTGTCCCCGATATCAAGGGTATCTCCCGTCTTAACCTCAACAAAATTCCAATCTTCATGGTAATGAGCCTTTAACAATTTGGCTCCGTTGGATGTACAGTAAACCGGTGTGTTCGGTATTTCCTGCAGCAGCAGCGGTAATGCTCCGCTGTGGTCAACTTCACTATGATTTATTATTATATAGTCAATCTTGTCAAGCTCTATTTCCCTTTTGAGGTTTTCTACAAATTCCTTTGCAAAGGGTGCCCAAACAGTGTCAATAAGTACATTTTTCTTATCCTTTATAAGATATGAGTTGTAAGAAGAACCTCTGTGGGTTGAATACTCATCCCCATGAAATCTTCTTAATTCCCAGTCTATTTTTCCTACCCATGTGACCTTGTCAGTCATTTTAAAGCTCATATAGCTTACCTCCTTTTATTTGCTTAAGTATATCATATATCATAAGGAGTTGTTGTAATTATCATGTCAGAATCCTCCTTAATATTTATAGTAGTATTTCTTTAGAAGCGATAAATATTAACTATATTCTAATTTTACAATAACAGTCAGCAACTAACAATAGGGCGACGCTATCAATCTACTTCCTCTAAAGCTATTTTATCCAACAAGATTATTTTTCTATGTCCAATAAGCTCAATAAGCCCCATCTCTTGAAAATTCGATAGCTTTCTGCTCAAGGTTTCCTGACTCATACCCATATATGAAGCAAAATCACCTTTGCTCATTTTGAGTACTATTTCACCATTTTCATCTGCCATGGTCAATAACGTATCTGCCAGTCTTTTTTCCACTCCGTGAAGGTGTATATTCTCGATCAGGTTTTCTGCCTTTTCAAGTCTTTTACTCAGCTCTTCCATTACTTTAAATGCTATTGCCGGATACTTTTTCATAAGTTCTTTAATTTTCTCCCCTGCTATTATACAAACCGTTGTTTTTTCCAAGGCTTCAGCATTATCAGTCAATGGGCTGGGGCTGAAAAGGGAAAGCTCTCCCATGAAATCCCCGGGTCCTAACACTCTTATTACCTGTTCTTTCCCGGAATCAGCTACTCTTGATATTTTTACCTTTCCTGTATGGATTACCCTGAGCTTTTCCCCCTTATCCCCTGCCATGTATATCATCTCGCCCTTCTCATAGGTTTTTTGCGAGGTTATCCCTGCAATCTCCAGCATTTCATCCTGGCTCAGGCTGTTGAATATCGGGACCATTTCAATACAGTTCCTTCCGCTTTTCTTATGGCATTGGCAATTGCAATCACAATCCATTAAATACTCCCCTTCCTTTACCATAGCCCAGCAATCTCACTGCATTGATTACAACTAATAATACGCTGAGCTCGTGAATAAGCATTCCAAAGGATAGATTTACGGTTTTGACAAGAACTCCGGCTAAAAGAGTTCCCGCTACAAATAAAGCGAAGTAGATATTCTGTTTCATATTTCTTATTGTAGCACGGCTTAGTCCGATTGCATGAGGCAGCTTCCTTATTTCTTCCGACATCAGGACCACATCGGCTGTTTCCATGGCAACGTCCGTTCCGGCTCCTCCAATTGCTATTCCCAGATCAGCAGAGGCTAATGCCGGTGCATCATTCACTCCGTCGCCTACCATAGCCGCCAACCCATACCTTTCCTGCAGTTCTTCCAGTACCTTAACCTTATCCCCTGGAAGCAGCCCTCCATAGTATTCATCTATGCCCAGCTTATTAGCTATGGCTCTGGCTGTTCTTTCGTTGTCCCCTGTCAGCATGACAATCTTTTCCACACCTGAATGCTTCAGGCTGGATATCAGCTTATCGGCATCTTCTCTTACAATATCTGCAATAGATATAACACCCGATATTCCCGTCAGATCCCCTACTATTACTGCAGTCTGCCCCTGTTCTTCCTCGACTCTGATATAAGCTTCCTTTTCTCCTATTTCCACGCCGTTTTCCGTGAATAGTTTTCTGTTTCCAATAAGAATGGTTTTTCCATCTATTACTGCCCTCAAGCCTTGACCTGTTATTATATCTGCTGCTTCCGGAGTCTCCGATAGCTGCCCCAAATCTTTTTCTGCCCTTTTTATTATAGCTTTTCCCAAAGGATGTTCTGAATACGCTTCTGCAATAGCAGCAATCCTAAGCAGTTCTTCTTGTTTTATACCATAAGTCTTAATGTTATTAACCACGGGCTTTCCTATTGTCAGAGTGCCCGTTTTGTCGAAAGCGAGGACCTTGATTTTCCCAAGCTTTTCCATGATATCCCCGCCCTTTACCAGTACGCCGTTCTTTGCACCGTTACCGATACCTGCAACAATGGATACCGGTGTTGAGATAACAAGTGCTCCAGGGCACGCTATTACCAGCAGCGTCAGGGATAATACCAGATCCCGGGTTATTATGAACAGCAATACAGACAATATTATTATAAAAGGAGTATAGTACCTGGAGAACTCTTCTATAAACTTTTGAGTTTTCGCCTTTTTGTCCTGAGCTTCCTCCACCATCTGCAGTATTCTTGCAAAGGTGGTATCTTCCCCGACTTTTTCAGCTCTTACCTTTAGATATCCGGATTCTATTATAGTCCCTGAGAAAACTCCGTCATCTTTATTTTTAGCAACGGGTATGGATTCTCCGGTAATGGCCGCCTGATTCACATAAGCCGTACCTTCCACTACAGTTCCGTCTACAGATATTTTTTCTCCCGGTTTTATTATTACAATATCTCCCGCAATTACCTCTTCCGGAGATACTTCTACCTCTGCTCCGTCTCTTGCCACTCTGGCTGTGTCAGGAGCCAAATCTAAAAGTGCTTTTATTGAGGATCTGGTTTTTTCTATGGTTTTGGATTCAAGATAATCGCCCAGCATGAATAAAAAGGTTACAGCTGCTGCCTCCCAATACTCTCCTATAAGCATAGCGCCGATTACCGCTATTGATACCAGAGCGTCTATACCCACCACCCTATACCGGAGGGAGGATACAGCGTTCTTCAATATGGGATACCCGGAAATAGCGGCTGCCGCTATCATGGTCATGCCGGCAACAGGCTGCTGCCCGATAGTATTTTTCAAAATAAATGATACTGCTACAAGAAACCCGGATATTAATACCCTTTGACTTTTTGTCATTTTAAACATTTTTCCTCCCCCTTTCTGTTGGCTTTCTTATTTTTCCCCCAGTACTTTATAACCCAAAGCTTCTATTGTCTTCTTGATTTCCTCGGAATTCACCACTTCTTCGTCAAAGGCAACCTTGGCTTTGCTGGAGTTAAACAGTACTTCCGCCTCTTTTACCCCGTTGGTTTTTCTTAAAACCCCCTGGATTTTTGCCATACAGCTGGGGCAGGTCAATGTTTCCAATTGATATGTTTTTTTTGTCATGATTTTTTACCTCCTGGTTTTATTATTTAGGTTTTCGTTCTGTAGCTTCATTATATAAATAAAAAAACCAGTAAGCTTTGACCTAAGTCAAAATTTCTATATTTTAAAAATAATTTTTTCTTAACTGCTTTTTGCCGATGAAAGCCCGAAAAAGCTCCCGGCAGCACCCAGCGCCGCACTCAGCGACATAACCAGTATTGTAAGGCTGGATGTCAAGTCCTCCCGTAGAGGAAGCGGAATAAAAGGCAGCGGTCCGGCCATTTGAGCATATATATACTTTAGTGCAAATGCCGCCAAAACCGAAGCCAGCGCGCCTCCTGCAAGTGTCAGCATCAAGCCCTCCAGTAAAAACGGAATAGAAATAAAAGCTTCAGGCGCTCCCATAAGTCTCAGGGTATTTATCTGCTCCCGGTTGTCATAAATCCCCATCCTTATTATATGTGATATTATGACAGTTGTGGATATGCCCACAGCAGCTACCACCATATATCCCACTACCTTCAATATCCCTGCAATACTGCTGATGCGCTCCAGCACCTCCCTGTTATCCCTCACATGCTCGATACCCGTCATAAACTTTAATTCTTTCAAAATCGGGTCGATTTCCTCTATTTGGATTTTTACTTCAATAAACGGGCTAAATGGATTATCATCGAAATACTTTAGGACACGAGCTTCCTTTCCCAGTATTTCTTCCATCCTGCCGTAGGCTTCATCCTCTCCTACCAGCCTTGCTTCCTTCACTCCTGCGATATCATTAATCCTTTCAGTCAGCCTTTGTGCTTCGGCAGCATCCATGCCTTCCCTGAAATAAACTTGCCCTCTTCATTCACTCAACTTCGCTTTAAA
>CAZUGK010000104.1:0-567 GCA_964619815.1 uncultured Clostridiaceae bacterium
ACCCTCCTGCCGGCTGTGTAAGAAGGTGCCCTCCTTTTCCATCCGCTCCTATATAACTAGACAGAATGCCATACTCCTCAGGTACCTCTGAAACCACTGCAGCGCCTGCACCGTCTCCGAACAGCACACAGGTGTTCCTGTCGGTATAATCGGTTATTTTCGTAAGAGTCTCTGCACCAATAACCAGCACATGCTTGTAGTAGCCGGTCACTATAAAATTCTCGGCAACCGCAAGCCCGTATAAAAAGCCCGAGCAAGCAGCCTCCATATCAAAGGCAGCAGCATTTACTGCTCCGATATTTTTCTGAACTATGCAGGCAGTGGATGGAAATGCCATATCCGGCGTAACCGTAGTTACAATTATCAGGTCGATATCCTCAGGCTGAAGGTTTGCATTTTCCAGTGCCCGCAGCGCTGCAGTTGTGGAAAGGTCAGACGTAGCTGTATTCTCATCAGCTACCCTTCTCTCACATATTCCTGTCCGGGATCTTATCCATTCATCACTGGTATCAACGATACTCTCCATTTCATGATTTGTCATGATTCTTTCCGGCAGGCAGCTTCCTG
>CAZUGK010000104.1:577-14366 GCA_964619815.1 uncultured Clostridiaceae bacterium
CTCCCAATTTGCTAATTTCTTTCTGTATTGTATCCAGGCACTTGTTATCATAAAGGAGCTTTGCCTGTCTGATTGCATTTTTTATCGCATTTGCATCAGAGCTTCCATGGGCTTTTATCATAATACCGTTAATTCCAAGAAAAGGTGCTCCGCCTACTTCGGTATAATCAAACTGCTTTTTCAAATTCATAAGTCCATCCTTTAAAAGCACTGCTCCAAGCTTTGTCTTAAGGCTTTTCATGAACTCCTTCTTTATTAGTTTGAAAAGTGTCATTGCAACACCTTCTGTAGTCTTTAAGAGCACATTGCCTGCAAAGCCGTCGGAAACGCATACATCACAGACTCCGCTGACTATATCTCTGGCTTCAACATTTCCAACAAAATTAACACCGGTATTTTTTATCAGTTCAAAGCTTTCCTTTGTAAGTTCATTCCCTTTGGATTCCTCAGCTCCTATATTAAGAAGCCCTACTCTTGGATTTTTTACCCCCATAACCTTTTCCATATATACGGAGCCCATTACAGCAAACTGCTGCAAGTTCCTGGGCTTGCTGTCCACGTTGGCACCGGCGTCTATAATCATACAATTGCCCTTCAATGTCGGTATAAGCGGTGAAAGCGCAGGTCTGTCTATTCCTTTTATCCTGCCTACCTTGAGCAGTGAGCCTGCCAGAAATGCACCCGTGCTGCCCGCCGATACAAAGGCGTCACACCGGCCGTCCTTTACAAGCTTAAGCCCTACAACAAGTGAAGAATCCTTTTTATGTTTTATTGCGTTTACAGGTGCTTCATTAACGTTGATTATCTCTGAAGCTTCAACTATATTAATCTTTGGATTTTTTTTGTCTTCCTCGCTGAGGTATTTATCTATTTCATCCTTTAAGCCTACAAAATAAAGCTCTATGCCGTATTCCTTCAGAGCCAGGATAGAACCTTCTATTATTGCTCTCGGTGCATTGTCCCCACCCATTACATCAATACCAATCCTCATATTCATACCTCCAAATCCGTCTTTTCTCTACTTATTGAAAGACACAAGAATGAATTTTCCTCTGAATACTTCAACCTGTTTCACCTTAATAAACACCCACACGAAGTATTTGTTGCCCCTGGTTCTTACGACCTCAGCTTTTGCAATCAGCTTATCTCCGGCAAATACAGGATTCTTGTACTTAATGTTGGCGACTCCTATGAGTGCGACACTAGCATCAATAACTGCTATGGCCAAAGATTCAGCCTGTGCAAATATGTACTGTCCCTTAACAACATTTGTCTTTTCAAAAGCAAAGTTGTTATCTGTTTCCAATATAGAAATTCCGCTTACTCCAAGGTTCAGGTCAACAAGCTCTCCCATTATCTCTTTTCCCTGAAGTGACCTTACCTTGGTATAGTTCTCCTCAGCTACATTCTTTATTCTTTCCCGCAGCTCCGGTATTCCCAATTCGAGCCTGTCAAGCCTTATGGTCTGTATACTTACGTTAAAGCTTTCCGCAAGCTCTTCATCAGTTAAAAAGGGATCGGCCTTTATCCTTTCAGACAAATTAGCCAGCCTTTCCTTTTTACTCATGCCTTTCTGCTTCATATCCAAGCCTCCAATACTAAATTGAATGTATTAGTATCTGGTACTAATATTAATATATAATAGTTGACAGTAAAAATGCAAGTACTTTTTGAAAAATAAGATATTTTCATACATTCCTCTATGGTCTGGTTGCGCGTTACGAGTTACGCGTGAACGTTCAGGTTAGTTCTTCGAAGAAATATCCCTAACCTCGAAACGCGAATCGCGAAACCCGTAACCAAAAGTACCTTTAGTCTTCTTCTAATAGAATATCTCTTATACCTCTATATTTATTAAAGTCAGTAAAGCCCCAAAAAAATAAATAGTTCCCCCATTACAATTATTTTGCATTGAGGAAACCATTATAAACTTTTTAATTATTCTTCTACTTTTATAACTGTTCTATCCTTATAATATCCGCAGGATTTGCACACCCTGTGAGGAAGCTTTGGCTCGTGGCACTGTGGACATGCAACAAGTCCGGGTAAAGCTAATTTCCAGTTTGCTCTTCTCTTATCTCTTCTTGATGACGAGTGTCTTCTCTTCGGTAAACCCAATCTAAACACCTCCTTACTTTCTGTCGAGCAGCTTGCTTAAAGCTTGCATTCTTGGATCAATTTCTTCGCTTTTGCATTGGCAGTCGATATTGTTCTTATTTTTTCCGCATATCGGACACAGTCCTTTGCAGTTTTCGTTACAAAGTGGTTTCATGGCAAGCTTGGCTGCTATATCACCAAGAACAAGATCAGTGATGTCCACCTTGTCACTTTTATAGGTATAGTAGTCTTCCTTATCATCTTTGACTTCTTTGACAAAAACATAATTGGAATCTACCTGCACCTGTTCCATAAAGTTCTCAAGGCATCTGGAACATATCCTTTCCACCTGGGCAGTAATTCTGAGATCCACATTAATCTTGCCTTCGTAGTTGACCGCACTGCCTTTTACTGTAACAGGTGAAGCAATCCTCAGCCTCTCACCGCAGAATTCAATAGTGCTATCATCAAGATGGTCAGTCATGTCGAAAAATTCTTTAACGCCTTCGGATCTAGAAATTCTAGTAAAATTAAGTTCCATTTAACCACCTCTATGTAATTAACAAATTTTATTATACAAATCAATGAATGTTTTGTCAAGCAAAAACACTTCACAGGTTGAGTCTAAATTTAGTATTTGCACTGCGCTTGTAATTTAAACAAAAAGGTGCAGTCCCATAAAGGACGGCACCCTCTTTCAAGCACTGCTATTCTTTTATATCTACAAAAGTTAGGTCAGGATCTGCTCCAACCATTGAACGAATAAAATTGACAAGTCTGTCTGACTGTAAACCTGCATTTGATTGCCAATGAGTCGGAACAACTATCAAGTCTTCCAACACAATTTTCTCTGCTTCAAGCATTTTCTGTTGTCTTACATTTTCATCAGCAGCCGATTTTGCTTCCGTAATCAGGGCATCATATTTCGTATTTGTGTAGTCCGAACGGTTGAAACCGCCGCCGGTAATCCATATATCCAGATATGTCATGGGATCATCATAGTCCGGGAACCAGTTGGCATAAACAATTTCATAATCCCTGTCCTTAACAGCCTGAAGTCTTTGCTTTGAAGGTACGTTCACAAGCTCTACCTTTATTCCGAGACTGTTGAGAAGCATATCCTGTACAGCTTCACAGAACTTTCTTGCTTCTGCCGTATCAGCTCCAAGAAGCTTTAAGGTCGGGAAATTGTCAGCTGTCATGTTAAGCTCTTTTAGAGCCATATCAAAATACTCCTTTGCCCTCGCCTGATCAGTTTTAATAGGAAGTGCATCCAGAGTATTTTCGTCATCAAACTTGCCATTCAGGCCCATGATGTTATTCGGTATATATCTTGATGCTGGTGTAGCCCTTTTAATTACTGCCTTAACAAGTGCTTCTCTATCTATAGCATAAGATATGGCTTTTCTGAAATTGACATTTCCCAGCACTTTACCATTGGTCTTGCTGCTGTAATTGAACTGCAGAAAATACAAGCCTCCGTTCGGATTCATTTTTACCTTGCCATTCTGGATATAAGAATCGAGTAAATCTGAAGGAACTGTAGTGAAATCCAGTTCTCCTGCCTCAAACATATTAACTGCCGTCTTAAGGTCTGATACTATAGGGCATTCGATCTTATCCATTTTTATTTTATCTTTACCCCAAAAATCAGGATTCTTTACAAGAGTTACACTTTCTTCATGCTTCCATTCCTTAACCAGATATGGGCCATTATAGACCATCTTATCCGGTTCAGATGAATAAGCCTGACCAAACTTTGCTACCATATCTTCCCTTGTGGGAAGGAAGCATACAAAGCCAAGCAATCTAAGGAAATATCCCGTGGGACTTTCAAGAGTTATTTCCAAAGTCTTATCATCAACTGCCTTTACACCGACTTGGGATTTATCTGTAATCTCGCCATTATAGAATTTTTCGGCATTCTTAATATAGAAACCCATTACCTCAGCATAATCTGCGGCAGTTTTTGGGTCTATGAGCCTCAATATAGAGTACTCAAAATCCTTGGCTGTAACAGGAACTCCGTCACTCCATTTTGCATCTCTCAGGTGGAAGGTGTATTTAAGTCCGTCAGGTGATATTTCCCACTTTTCTGCTATACCGGGTATTACTTTTCCGTCATAAACTCTTACAAGGCCTTCAAGTACATGCCCGGCTATGAAGAAGGAATATAAGTCGGTACCAATCTGCGGATCAATGTTCGGTGGTTCTGACTCCATAACAATGTTAATGGACTTTTCGGTCGGAGCCGGCACTGCAGCATCTCCCTGGGCAGGAGCCTTAGGAGCACATGCGGACAGCAGTGTGCCTAAGATAAGCAGTAATGCCAGGCAAATTGTCAATGACCTCTTTTTCATAAATCTGCTTCCCCCTTTATTTTTTAATAAAAAAGGCTTCTATTTAAATATTCCTACATTTATGGAAGCCTTTTTGAAACTCGTTTAACGGAGCATGACAAATTAATGTGGAATGTATGCTCCTACTCGTTAAAAAAATCCAGTAGGCATATAAATTACAGATATGACCTGTTTGCTACCGAGCTTGCCAGCCTTCTGAATACTGTGAAGAGCTTAAAGACTTGAATATAATCGTCGCATTCATAAGCAGTTGTTCTTTCGTCCACCCTTAGTACTCCGGGCACATATGTACATATTTCAGCCATTACCGCTGTATTCCAGACAAATTCCATACGGATCGGAGGCTTCGACTTATATACACAGGCATATTTTTCGATATTCTCCGTAACCCTTTCCGCAGCTTCTCTAAGCTTTTCCCTTACCTTGTCGACGGGTTCGCAAAGAGCAGAATATCTTCCAATGCTCTTTTTGACAGCTACCGTTTCAATGGCTGGGAAGGATTTCCTTACCTGTGCCATTGTAGTGTCGTCGCCGCTTGCCATTAATACCGGCACATTGAAGTAGCCTGCTACCTCAGCATTTATCTCCGATTCTCCTACGGGTACGCCATTGATTCTCAATTCCCTCAGAGTTGTAGGGCTGTAGGTGTGGTCCATAATTGCCATAGGAGTCCCGAAACGTGAGTGATAGCCAAGGAAAATGACCCCATCATATGTATTATCTATGCCGCCCATCATGGAAAGCATTTTATCCTCACCGCAGCTCAAAAGGAAGTCCCCTTCCAGGAGCTCAATAGGTATATTCAGCATACTTCCATGGGAGTCACCTATAACAGCCAGCCCGCCTGCTTGATTGATACCCTCTATTACGGCGTTTGCCTCTCCGGCCATAAGCCTCCTTGCCTCGCTGTAGAATATATTTCCAGCAATTCCCACCTGTTCTGTACTTACAATTCCTCCAATACCCTCCAGATCCACAGAAACATATATTTTCTTCATCTCTTAACCCCCATTCCAAATATTGTACCTGTACCGGTCTGTCTTTGGTCAAGATCCTCCCGGTAATCCCTGCTTCCCTTATTAAAGCTGTTTATAAGCGTATAACCTTCTCTGCCCGTTGAATGCACATAGCGACCTTCTCCGATATAAACTGCAACATGCCCGGGGAAGAACAGAAGATCACCCGGCTTCGCTTCTTCTCTCCCTATCGCTTTAAGACAGCTTTGCTGTTCCCCCGCATCCCTTGGAATAAAATAGCCGTTCAACATATATGCCATTTGTGCCAGTCCTGAGCAGTCGATGCCAAAATGGCTTTTTCCGCCCCATCTGTATTGGGTGTCAAGGTAATCCAAAGCTGTAGCTGCAATATTATTTCGCAGTTTTTCTTCATCCTTTTCAGTCAATAATTTTTCCATAAAACGGGCAAAACCGGTTCTTATCCATCCCCAGCTGCCGTCAGCAAGACCTATCTTTTCCCATTTATCTTCATAGACTCCTGTGAACTTTACCAGACAGCCCCTGACCAGGGTAGATGCAACCCTGCTTCCATACTTCGGCAGAGTCATCACATCCGCAGTCAATTTCCAGATAGCGTAATTTTCATTCTCCCACTCGGCTGCTTCAGCATTGTCAATAATCAGATCTTTCTTATTAACATAGCCGTAATAGTCGTATGCTGTCCTGACCCTATACCAGGGATCCTCCTTCTTTTCAACAATATCCAATACCATTCCGTGAAGCACTTCGTCAGCCAACTCACTGTCAAAATCAGGCGTCAGGTTTAATGATGCAACATTTTTCAGTACTACTGCCCTTTCCATCAGAACCCTCCTCTTACTTTAATCCGTTAATGCCAAGACCGAAGCCCTCGGGCATTACATGCCTGCTTCCCGTTACCTGTACTCCGCCGTCTATGGGGTCTTCAGCCATCAAATCCACCGCATCAAGGTCAGCTCTTGTTATGTTAAGCTTGCCGCAAGACAGATGGGCTGCTGCAGTAATTCCTATCTTGCTTTCAATCATGCTTCCCAGCATGCATTCCACACCGCAGCTTTCCGCCATTGCGTTTATTTTAAGGGCGTTATGCAAGCCTCCGCACTTCATAAGCTTGATATTCAGAATATCGGCAGCTCTCAGCTTAAGGATTCTGAAGCCGTCCTCAGGCAGGAACAATGACTCATCCGCCATTATTGGCGTATCCACATTATCCGTCACATACTTCAAGCCTTCTATGTCGTGAGCTTTTACAGGCTGCTCAACCAGTTCGATATTCATTCCCATATCTTCAAGCTTCCTAATTGTCCGCACGGCCTCCTTTGCAGTCCAGCCCTGGTTTGCATCAAGGCGTAATTTTATGCCGCTGCCTACAGCTTCTCTGATTTTTTTTACTCTGATTATGTCAAGCTCATAGTCTGTGCCTACTTTAGTTTTTAGGGTAGAATAGCCTCTTTTTTTGTAGTCTGCAGCGTCATAAGCCATCTCTTCGGGCGAATTTACGCTGACTGTAATGTCGGATTCAATTTCCTTCCGCGCCCCTCCGAAGAGCTTGTATAAAGGTATTCTGAAATGCTTTCCGAACAAATCATATAAGGCCATATCTACTGCAGCCTTCGCACTGGTATTCCTGTAACTTGTACTGTGCAGCCTCTTCATGAGAGGGTCGAATTCCTCTATATCCATTCCTGTTATTGCCGGGCTTATATAATTTTCAATCGCACCCTTTATTGAATCCATTGTATCCCCGGTTATAACAGCAGTGGGTGAAGCACTTCCAAAGCCAATCTGTCCGTCATCAGTATGGATTTTAATTATCATACTTTCTGATACACTGGTTTGCCTCAGTGCTGTTTTAAAGGGCTTCTTAAGGGGAGTAGTAACCACCATCGTTTCAATGTGTGTTATTTTCATTCTATTCCTCCTAACCTATATATATGGTCAAATATCTCTTTTGATAGCTGTGCGATATAATTTCTTCCGAAAATATTGTCCTTCAACCCTGTGGCAAATATCCCCAGAGCGTAATTACAGCGGGGGGTGTACACAATGCCTGTGTCATGGTTTATACCGTCCAGTTCACCGGTTTTATGAGCGCACCGTATATCTGCAGGAAGGTCTCTTATCATAAAATCCCTGCCGACAACAATGCTCATGGTTTTCAACATCTCACTGCAGGCTTCGGGTGATAGCAGTTCGTTCCTGTAGAGCTTCTCAAAAATCACAAGCATATCGCTCGGTACAGTCAGGTTTTGCTTTCCCTGCCTTGCAGCCTCAAAATCCATCATTTTTCTTTGAAGAATAGTACCTTTGAGCCCCAATGCTTCCCCTGTGTTATTGATGTTATCTGTTCCAAGTATATCTATCAGCACATTTGCAGCTGTGTTGTCGCTTATCGTCATCATAAGCAGTATCAGATCCTTTACCGAATATTCCGCTGAATTCATTTCAGAAATTAAGCTGAAATCCACTTTATCATTGTCTTTTACCGGAATCTTTTCATCCGGGCTCAGCTTTCCGAGCAAAAACTTTCTGTATGCTTCAATCATTATAAGTACTTTTATTGTGCTTGCCGATGGAAGCTGCCTTCCCGGATTCTTCTCATAAAATACCTTGCCGCTCCCCATATCCTTTAAAATTATGGAAAATTCTCCTTCCATGGTTTTAATTAAATTGTCAATAACCCTTTCTATTGAAGTTTTTGGATCAGCTTCACCAAAACTGTTCCTTCCTATTCCCTCCGGCCTTAATACCTTCGGTGAGTCAGGATGCAGCAGCCAGCATGCTGCATTGTGCCCTTTCCCGCATTCAGTCATTTCAGGCTGCATCATATAGCATACCTTCATAGAATACTTGCACCTGGCTGCAAAGCCGCAGCCTTTGGGAGGCGAAAACAAATCAGGCGGTGTACCTGTTATCGGTATCAGATCCTCTTTATTTTCTGAATCAAGTCTTGGTACGGATTTCAAGAGTCCCCAGGTATACGGGTGTTGGGGATTATAAAATATATCCTCTATACATCCCGATTCCACAACCTTTCCGGCATACATAACCATTACCCTTTCGGCCATATCTGCAACAACGCCCAGATCATGAGTTATCAGGATTATTGATGTATCTATTTTCCTTTTAAGCTCCTTCATCAAGTCAAGTATCTGCGCCTGTATGGTTACATCCAATGCCGTCGTAGGCTCGTCAGCTATAAGCAGCCTAGGATTGCAGGCCAGGGCTATGGCAATCATCGCCCTCTGTCTCATACCTCCGCTGAATTCATGAGGATATTGGTTGATTCTGCTTTCAGGGTTTGGTATACCTACCATTCTGAGCATTTCAACGGCTTTTTCCATTGCCTGCCTCTTTGACAGCTTCTGATGCTGCATTATCCCCTCTGCAATCTGCCTACCAACCAGCATAGTCGGTGATAGGGAAGTCATCGGGTCCTGGAATATCATTCCTATTTCCGAGCCTCTTATTGCTTCCATCTGCCTTCTTGAATAGTTGGTTATATCCTTTTCACCGAATATTATATTTCCATGCTTAAGCCTTCCAGGCGGCATGGGTATGAGCTTCATTATCGATTTTGCAGTAACGCTCTTTCCGCAGCCGGACTCTCCGACAATGGCAATTGCCTCTGCTTTGTACAAATCAAATGTAACTCCGCGCACTGCCTGAACTTCTCCGGCATATGTGTCAAAGGATACATGCAAATCTTTTACTTCCAGAATCTTATTTCTCTCCATTCTCTGCGTCCTCCTTACTTTCTGAGCCTTGGATCCAAAGCATCCCTCAAACCGTCCCCAAGAAGGTTAAGAGAAAGCATTGTCAAACTGATAAAAACAGCAGGTATAAGAAGCTCAAAGGGATATATCTCAAATACTTGCGCTCCGGAATTTGCCAGCTGTCCCCAGCTTGAAAGAGGAGGCTTGATACCTATGCCTATAAAGCTTAGGAATGCTTCATAAAATATGGCATTAGGTACTGCCATGGTTAAAGTAACAATTATAACTCCAAGAGTATTAGGGATAAGATGTTTGAAAACCAGTCTGCCTGCGCTTGCTCCCAGGGTCCTTGCAGCCAGTACAAATTCCTGTTCCTTGAGCTGCAATATCTGCCCCCTGACAAGCCTTGCCATTCTTAGCCAGCCTATAATTGCAAAGGCTAATATTATGGGCATGAGACCCGAGCCGACAATAACCATTATAAGTATAATGAAAATCAATTCCGGAATTGCAATCATTATATCTACAAATCTCATAATGAGCATATCCGCTTTGCCGCCCAGATAGCCTGACAAACCGCCTATTATTATCCCGACTATTGATTCTATCACTGCAGCAGCAAGGCCGATGAAGAGAGATACTCTAGCGCCCATCCACACTCTGGCCCATAGATCTCTTCCAAGCGCGTCGGTGCCAAACCAGTGCACTTTATCGGGAGACTGGTGTAAAAGATCAAGATTGGTTGCATTATAAGTAAACTTAACCATATATGGTCCAAATATTGCCATTAAGGTGAATAATGACAGGACGACAATTCCTGACATGGCTACCTTATTCTTTTTAAGCCTTCTCCAGGCATCCTGCCAGTAGGTCATGCTCGGCCTGTTTATTGCTTCGCTGTATTCCTCATTGATCCCCATGTGTATAAACAGTTCCTTGTTTATTTCAATCACAACCGTCATCCCCCCTTATTTCCCGACCCTGATTCTAGGGTCTACAAATCCATATATTATATCAACAATAAAGTTCAGTACAATGACGAAAGCTCCATAGAAAATTGTTAACCCAAGCACAAGGGTATAGTCCAGATTCTGAATGCCTATTACATAATGCTTGCCCAACCCCGGTATTGCAAATATCTGTTCGATGACAAAGGTACCTGTTATAAGGGCTGCAACAATGGGGCCCAGTACCGTAACTACAGGCAATATTGCATTCCTTATCTGATGCCTCCACACAATCTTGTATATGGGAAGCCCCTTTGCTTCTGCGGTCAATATATAATCCTGTCCGGTAACCTCCAGCATGCTTGCTCTCATCAGTCTCGCAATCAGAGCCAGCGTATTGAGAGCCAGTGCGAAGGAAGGAAGTATGGTATATTCAAAGCCCTTCCACTGAGCGACCGGAAGCAGCTTGAGCCTTATTGCAAAAACATACTGCAGCAATCCTCCAATTATAAAACTGGGCACCGATACCCCGATAACTGCAATTATCATGCTCCCGTAATCCCAGGCTTTATTATGGTTAAGAGCAGATATGATGCCAAGAAGGATGCCCATCGGAATAGCAAAGATTAATGACCTGATACCCAATTCTGCTGAGTTAGGAAAAGCATTGCCTATAACCTGGTTGACGGTTCTGTTCTTGTATTTCAGCGAATAACCCATATCACCGTGAAGCAGGTTTCTTATGTACTTTGCATATTGCACAGGCAGAGGTCTGTCAAATCCATAATATTTCATCATACTCTCTCTTATTTGAGGAGTTGTTTTTTCCGACGTGAAAGGATCGCCAGGCAATATCCTTATGAGGAAAAATACAATTGTAGTCAATATCCAGATTGTGATAAGAGACACAATGAGCCTTTTAAAAATATACCTTATCAAGCACGGCACCTCCTATTTTTTATGGTACATATGAACCTGACACCCATTAATCCATAACTTTCCCTGTAATGCTTCAATAAATAAAAAAAGCAAAAAGGACAAGCCTTTCTGCCGAATTTCATTTACGTGGTCTATAAATGACGCAGCAACTGACAAATAAAAATCCTCATGACAGAAAGTCCCTGTCACGTGTGTTTTTAATTACAATTTATATAATATATTATACGCCAATACTTTAAAAAATCCTTTAATTTCCAAAATATTTTTTGCAAAATATACAATCTTTGAAATATTCAGCATAAGGTGCTTATTTTATATATATTACTCTTAAAACAAAAAAAGAA
This sequence comes from uncultured Clostridiaceae bacterium, assembly GCA_964619815.1. GTDB lineage: Bacteria > Bacillota > Clostridia > Lutisporales > Lutisporaceae > BRH-c25. Next base: position 11,976 of record CAZUGK010000104.1, read on the forward strand.
ATGAAAAAAGCAGGTTCTCCTGCTTTTTTCCGATATATACTCTATTTGCTTATAAGCTTCTTTGTATCCCTTGCAATCATAAGCTCTTCGTTGGTTGGTACAAGAAGTACCTTTACCTTTGAACCATCCTTTGAAACAACTGTTTCCTTCCCTCTTACCTTGTTCTTTTCTTCATCCAGCTCTATTCCAAGGAAGCACATATCCTTGCACACTGCACTTCTTATTTCAGGTGAATTCTCACCAAGACCTGCTGTGAATATGACTGCATCTACTCCATTCATAACAGCAGCATATGCGCCTATATACTTCTTTACCTTGTGTACAAATACGCTTAGTGCAAGCTTTGCCCTTTCGTTTCCTTTTTCAGCAGCTTCTTCGATATCTCTGAAATCACTGCTTACTCCTGAAATACCAAGTACTCCGGATTTCTTGTTCAGAACTGTATCTACTTCTGCAACACTCAGCTTTTCCTTATCTGCAATAAATTTAACTATTGCCGGGTCTATATCTCCGCATCTTGTTCCCATTGCCAGGCCTTCAAGAGGTGTAAAGCCCATGCTGGTTTCTACGGATTTTCCGTTTTTAACTGCTGCAACACTGGCACCATTGCCCAGATGACAAGTTATAAGCTTCAGCTCTGAAAGAGGCTTGCCAAGCATTTCTGCTGCTCTCTCAGAAACATACTTGTGGGATGTTCCATGGAAGCCGTATCTCCTGATTTTGTACTTTTCATAGAATTCATATGGTAATGCATATATGTATGCTTCCTTCGGCATAGTCTGATGGAAGGCTGTATCGAATACTCCAACCATAGGTACGTCAGGCATTATCTGTCTGCATGCTTCAATACCAATAATGTTCGGAGGATTGTGCAAAGGTGCTACTTCTATACATTCATTTAATGCACTCATCACAGCTTCATTCAGTACAACTGAATCAGCGAATTTTTCACCTGCATGAACTACCCTGTGTCCTACTGCAGATATCTCACTCATATCCTTAATTACACCATAGTTTTTATCTGTTAAGGCATCCACAAGTGTCTGTAAAGCTTCCTTGTGTGTCGGCATAGGCCTTTCTATTGTTATTTTGTCAGAACCCTTAGGCTGGTGCTTCAATACTGAACCCTCAATGCCTATTCTTTCTGCCAGACCCTTTGCGATAACTTCCTCATTCTGCATATCAATAAGCTGATACTTCAATGATGAGCTGCCGCAGTTAATAACCAGAATTTTCATTTATTATGTACCTCCCGAATATATTATGTATCTTGTATTCTTTTCTATATAAATATTTTTTTTCCTGCTTTTTTTGTAAAATAAATAACAAAGTATAGTATTCCCTCACTGAATTTATTAATTATTCATATGACTGTTTAAAATATGGTAAAATAGGCTATGAGGTTGCGAGGTGTATAAATGAAAACTGTTGGAATAATTTCTGAATACAACCCGTTTCATAACGGACATAAATATCACATCCAGGCTGCCAAGGAAACCTGCAGTGCGGAATATGCCGTCTGCATAATGAGCGGCAGCTTTGTTCAGCGGGGAGAGCCGGCTATATTTGACAAGTGGTCCCGTGCGCAGATGGCTGTCATGAATGGAGCAGACCTTGTAATTGAGCTCCCGGTTGTTTATGCCTGCCAGCCGGCAGAAATTTTCGCTTTAGGTGCGGTAAAAATCTTGAACTCTTTTGGAGTCATTGACTATATCTGTTTTGGAAGTGAACTGGGGGATACGGAAGCCCTTCATCAGCTTGCAAAACTGCTGCACGATGAGCCGGAAGCCTTCAGGCAGCTTCTTAAGGAACAGCTTTCACTCGGATGTTCCTATCCCAAAGCAGTTTCCCAGGCACTCTCCTCTTACCTGGGTGAAGAGGAACAGATAATTTCCGAGGAGATCCTGAAAAACCCCAATAATGTTCTGGGCATAGAATACATCAAAGCCCTGATGGCCTTGAACAGCAGCATAGAGCCTGTTGCCATCAAACGAATAATAAGCGGCCATAATGATACAGGCATTACAAGCGACATTGCCAGTGCAACTGCTATAAGAAGTGAAATACGGTCAGGGGGGATATCTGAAAAAGTCAGGTTATCGATGCCCCAGAGCTGTATTGATATTATAGAAGCTAATGTTGAATCAGGCAGGCATCCTCTTTTTCTTGATGATTTTTCCGATATATTGCTTTACAAGCTCAGGACCATTCCCGAAAGCAAACTCAGGGATTACCTGAATGTCAGAGAAGGCATTGAAAACAGGCTGAAGAAGTTTGCACTTAAAAGCTCCGGCTGTGAGGAGTTGATTGAAGCCGTCAAGACCAAGCGTTACACACGGACATATTTACAGCGGCTGTTGTGCCATATGCTGCTTGATATGCAAAAGAGTG
>CAZUGK010000105.1:0-14120 GCA_964619815.1 uncultured Clostridiaceae bacterium
AATAAATCTTGCACTTAAAAAAGGTGTAGATGCAATACATCCGGGATATGGGTTCCTTTCGGAAAATCCTGACTTTGCAAGAAAGTGCGAAGAAAACGGCATCATATTCATTGGTCCTAAAAGCAATATGATAGATAATCTTGGGGACAAAATAAAGTCAAAGCTGATTGCAAAATCTGTGGGTGTGCCAACAGTTCCGGGCCTGGACGAACCGATAACTGACGAAGCAGAAGCTATAAGCTTCGCAGCCCAAATAGGCTTCCCCGTAATAATTAAGGCTGCTGCCGGTGGCGGAGGCAGAGGCATGAGAATTGTTAATGAGGAAAAGGAATTCGTTTATTCATACAGAAGTGCAAGAAGTGAAGCAAGAAAGGCCTTTGGAAATGATGCTGTATTTATTGAGAAGTATCTTGACAGGCCGAAGCATATTGAGGTGCAGCTGCTGGGTGATTTATACGGAAATATAGTACACCTGTTTGAAAGGGACTGTTCCATTCAGAGGAGACATCAGAAAATCATAGAGTTTGCTCCTGCACTGTCAATTACCGAAGAACAGAGAAAAACAATTTGCGAGGATGCCTTAATGATAGCCAGGAAGCTTAAGTATGAGAGTGCGGGTACTATAGAATTCTTGATGGACAGCACAGGGCAGCATTATTTTATTGAAATGAACCCGCGGATTCAGGTTGAGCATACAATTACTGAAATGATTACGGGTATAGACATTGTCCAGAGCCAGCTCCTCATAGCCCAGGGTTACCCTCTTGATTCGACCGAGATAGGGATTAAATCCCAGGAGGCTATTGAGAAAAAGGGCTACGCAATACAGTGCAGGATAACAACAGAGGACCCCTCCAACAATTTTGCTCCCGATACCGGAAAAATCACAGAGTACAGAAGCGGCTCAGGCTTTGGAATAAGACTGGATGGAGGCAACGGGTACACTGGCTCAACAATCACCCCATATTATGATTCCCTACTGGTAAAGATCGTTTCATGGTCCAGGACCTTTGACGATGCAGTGAGGAAGGCTTCACGCTCCATTAAGGAGCTTTCCGTAAAGGGGGTAAAGACCAACGAGGGCTTTATTATAAATGTCCTGAACCATCCAACTTTTATAAATGGTGAATGCACAACGGGCTTTATTGACGAAACTCCTGAGCTTTTTAATATAAAGCCAAAGAAGGATAAAGAAACCAAAATAATAAAGTTTATCGGTGAAAAGCTGGTGAATGAGATAAAGGATACCAAAAGGGATTTTGATATACCAAAGGTACCCCAGGTCATAATACCGGAAAACCTGTCAGGAACAAAGCAGATACTGGATGAGAAGGGGGTAAACGGCCTCATTGATTGGATAAAAGCACAGAATGAGCTCCTTTTAACAGATACGACTTATAGAGATGCTCATCAGTCACTTGTTGCCACCAGGTTCAGGACAAAGGATATGCTTAAGATTTCTGAAGCCACCTCGGTGCTGGCAAAGGATCTATTCTCCCTGGAGATGTGGGGAGGAGCAACCTTTGATGTCAGCTACAGGTTCCTTAAGGAATCCCCCTGGAGAAGGCTGCAGATGCTAAGGCGCAAGATCCCCAATGTATTGTTCCAGATGCTTGTAAGAGGCTCAAATGCAGTAGGCTATACCAACTATCCGGACAATGTAATAAGGGAATTTATAAGAGAGTCGGCACAGCAGGGGATAGACATATTCCGCATCTTTGATTCCCTGAACTGGCTGAAGGGAATGGAAGTGGCCTTAGACGAAACACTTAAGTCGGGAAAGGTAGCGGAGGTTGCTATTTGCTACACCGGCGATATTTTGGATGAAAAAAGAGAGAAATATTCTTTGAAATATTATGTGGATACAGCTATGGAAATAGAGAGGATGGGAGCCCACATCCTGGGTATCAAGGATATGGCAGGCCTGCTCAAGCCCTATGCGGCAAAGAAGCTAGTGGAGACTCTTAAACAATACATTTCAATCCCCATACATCTGCACACCCACGATACCAGCGGTAACGGGATTGCTACAGTTATGATGGCGGCAAATGCAGGAGTGGACATAGCGGATGCAGCCTTCAACTCGGTTGCGGGACTGACAAGCCAGCCTGCGTTGAATTCTATCGTCGCAGCACTGGCAAATACCGACAGGGATACAGGAATAGAGCTTGACGATATACAGAAGCTCAGTGATTACTGGTATGATACCCGAAAGCTCTATGAACCCTTTGAATCGGGACTTAAGTCAGGTACAGCAGAGATATACAGGTATGAGATTCCCGGAGGTCAGTATTCCAATCTGAGATCCCAGGTTGAAAGCTTCGGTATGGGGCATTTGTTCGACGAAGTCAAGCACATGTACAAGGACGTAAATGAGCTGCTGGGGGATATTGTGAAGGTAACGCCCTCCTCCAAGGTTGTAGGGGATCTGGCGATATTCATGGTCAAAAATGGCCTGACAAAGGGCAATATACTTGAAGAGGGCAGAAGTCTCAATTATCCGGACTCGGCAGTATCATATTTTAAAGGGATGATGGGACAGCCGGTGGGAGGCTTTCCGGAAGAACTGCAGAAGATAGTACTGAAGGGGGAGGAGCCCATTACCGTAAGGCCTGGAGAGATACTGGAACCGGCAGACTTTGATGATATTTCAAGAAAACTGGCTGATGAGCTTCACGATGAGCCCAATATAAGAAATATACTCAGCTATGCTTTGTATCCCAAGGTATATAAGGATTACCTGAAATCTATAAATGAATACGGTGACCTCAGCAATTTGGAAAGCGATGTATTCTTCTATGGATTGAGGGAGGGTGAGACCTGCGAGGTAGAGCTTGAAGAAGGTAAAATCATGATCGTCAGGCTGGTCGAGATGCAGAAGGTAGACCAGGAGGGTTATGTAACGGTGGTATTTGAAATCAACGGAAACAGAAGGGAAATCAAGATATTTGACAAGGCCTATGGAGAAAGAAGCAAAATAGAACAGGAATTAATGGCAGATCCTAATGACATAAACGAGATTGGAGCTTCAATTCCCGGAGTGGTATCAAAGATACTGGTTCAGGAGGGAGATACCGTCAATGATAAGCAAAGCCTTATTATCATAGAGGCAATGAAGATGGAAACAAATATTCTCGCTCCGAAAAACAGCAAGATTGAAAAGATTCATGTGGAGGAAGGCCAGCAGATAAAAGCCGGGCAGCTTCTTATAGAACTGACTTAGTGTAAATTTATAAAAATGGAGGTGTCTTAAGCGCAAACTTACGACACCTCCATTTTATTTAATTCTTATCAGTCTTTATCTCTAGAACTCATAAATGCTTTGATTATTTCATTAACTACTAGCGGAACTAAAGCAAGAAATATTACTATGTCCCAATCTCCAAAGCTCAAATTATGCACCTTGAATGCATTTGCAAGGAATGGTACGGATATAACTCCAAACTGGAGAATGAATCCTACAATAATCGCACCGATCAGATACTTGTTGGAGAATAACCCAATTTTGAATATTGACTTGGTTGAGTTCCTCATTGTCAATGAGTAGAATAACTGTGAAGCAACAATTACAACAAAGGACATTGTTCTGGCATAAGTCAATACATTCTCGGGTACATTCTGTGCTCCCAGGCTGTATCCATGTTCTCTTAATCCAAGGTAGAAGGCTACTAATGTCAATATACCTATCAGCATACCGCCGATAACTGCTCTGACTCCAGCTCCCTTAGCAAAGAAGCTTTCTCTTGGATCTCTTGGCTTCTTTTTCATAACATCTTTATCACCGGGATCTACACCAAGTGCTAAAGCAGGTAATGTATCAGTTATAAGATTCATCCAAAGAATCTGGGTCGGCAGCAATGGTACCGGCCAGAAGAATAAGATGGATACAAATATTGTAATAACTTCTCCCAGGTTACAGGCTAATAGGAATATTACAGATTTTTTGATATTATTATAAATGTTTCTGCCTTCTTCAATAGCATGGACTATTGTTGTAAAGTTATCATCTGTCAATATCATATCGCTGGCACCCTTGGAAACGTCCGTTCCGGATATACCCATGGCAACACCGATATCAGCATATTTTAATGAAGGAGCGTCATTTACACCGTCACCAGTCATAGACACTATGTTTCCTTGGGCTTTGAATGCTTTGACTATCTTAACCTTGTGCTCTGGGGAAACTCTTGCAAATACTCTGTAGTCGTTGATTCTTCTTGAGAATTCCTCCTCTGAAAGCTCATCAATTTCAGCACCTGTTATGCTCTGCTCTATTGATTCTGCTATTCCAAGCTCTTTAGCAATTGCAACTGCGGTATTCTTATGGTCACCGGTAATCATTACAGGTGTGATGCCTGCAATTTTTGCTTCTCTTATGGAATCCTTGACCTCAAGCCTTGGAGGGTCTATCATACCTACAAAGCCTAGAACAGTTAGGTCTTTTTCCATTTCCTCAGGGCATATTATGCTGTCTGTGTCTTTATAAGCCGCACCTAAAACTCTTAAAGCATTATCGGACATCTCTTCGGCTACCTTTAAGTAGTTCTCTTTCATTTCTTCAGTTAATGGTACTATTTTGCCATCAACTAGAGCCTTGGTTGAAATCTTTAATATATTGTCAATTGCGCCCTTGGTATGGACTCTATAGCCATTGCCTTCTTGATTTAAGGTTGACATCAGCTTTCTGTCTGAATCAAAGGGCTTTTCAGAAACTCTCGGATACTTTGAATTTAAGATCCTCTTTTTAAGTTCATATTTATCGCCTAATACTACCAAAGCTACTTCTGTAGGGTCTCCGGTGCTTTCACCGTTTTCGTATGTAGCATCTGAGCACAAAACAAAGGTCTTGATTAATTCTGCTTCGTCGTTATTAGCTTTAAAGCTGGTTTCTGCAGCCGGTATATCCTTTAGATTATTTAATGTATAATGCTTTACAACTGTCATCTTATTTTGTGTAAGTGTTCCGGTTTTATCTGAACAGATAACGTTTACACAGCCTAGGGTTTCAACAGCAGGCAGCTTTTTAACTATAGCATTGATTTTAGACATTCTGGTAACTCCGAGAGCCAGCACTATAGCGACTATAGCAGCGAGGCCTTCCGGAATTGCTGCAACTGCCAGACTTATCGCAGTTAAAAACATTTCAAACAAATCTCTTTTTTGGAATAAGGCAATTATAAATATAAGTGCACATATACCCATTGCTAAAAATCCAAGAACACGGCCCAGTTCATCCAGTCTTTTTTGAAGAGGTGTCAGTTCATCGGTATCTTCATCCAGTATCTTGGCTATCTTACCGATTTCTGTCTCCATTGCTGTTCCTACAACAACGCCTTCACCTCTGCCATATGTAGCAAGAGTAGATAAGAAGGCCATATTTGACAGGTCGCCTACTGGGGTTTTTGGATCGTCGAAAATCGCTTTTGCATCCTTGTCTGTAGGTACAGACTCACCGGTAAGAGCAGATTCTTCTATTTGAAGATTTGCACTGTTGATTAGTCTTAAATCAGCGGGGATAAATCTACCGGCATCTATAATAATGATATCGCCGGGTACTATTTCCTCAGAATTGATTTCTTTTACTTCACCGTCACGTCTTACAAGAGCTTTTGGTGTAGTCATTTTCTGGAGCGCTTCAATGGCTTTTTCTGCTTTATACTCCTGCACAACTCCGATTACTGCGTTTAAGATTACTACTGAAAGGATAATTATTGCATCCACATACTCACCGATGGCTATGGTAATAACAGTAGCACCTAGCAGTACGTAAATAAGCATATCCTTTAACTGTGAAAAGAATAAAGACAATAAACTTTTCTTGGGCTTACCCTTTAGTTTGTTCAGGCCATACTTGTCGAGTCTTTTTTTTGCTTCTTCTGTCGTCAGCCCTGCGGCTGGATTTACATTGAGTTCCTTAAGAACTTCTTCCTGTGATTTTGTAAACCACATATTCATCTACTCTCCCTTCATAAAAATAGAAATTTATATTGATATTTTGTTTACTGGATTTTGTTTTCCCAATCTATCAAGTGAGATTTGCGTAAAAAAAAGGCTATTATAATTATCCCCATCTGATTATTATTAAATAACAACTGTATTAATTTCTGTTTTTTAAAGTCTTTATTTCATGCAGCAGACACTCCTTGTATATGATAGTAAGTTTTCCAACCTGTAAACCTTATTGTGCACCGTGATAGATCGAGTTATTTCAAAATAAATTAAGACTATTAAAAAAGACCTTAGCAGAATCTTACCATAAAGGTAAAATTTGCTAAAGGTCTTACTCTTTGACTAATCAAAGGATAAAGCCAGGTAGTCGTATAATCTACCGGTTGTTGACTTTATCACCTTTATCAGGCAGTTACTCCCCTTTAACAGAAGTATATTTTACAAATTATTTCTTTATTAGAATATCATATTTCGTATATTTATACAACATCCAATTTCGCTATATTAGCTCAATTTTCTATATTCACTGCGTGTACCCCGGAAAGAAAACCGGTTAATGTAATTTGAAGTTCAGTGTAAAAAATACTGTATTAAACGCATAACTTTATTATATTTATAGTCTTATTCATTTATGCTTATTGTGTTGATTACAACATTATAGCTGCTATTATCCTCCGCTATTTTTTCTGTAATTGAATCTCTTATGTTTTCATATTCGGATTGCACTATGGATGAAGGCATCAGCAGGTCGAAGTTCAAGGTAGTCCTGTTTTCTCCGTCTGTTATCCGGAGATTTTGTATGCTCAAACCGTTATTCACCTTATGAATGGTATTGATAACAGACTTTGAAATTGTGCTATTCTTGCTTACATCCGTAGATATTGGATCCATATGAATTACAATATCGATTCCAAGCTCCTGTGCGATTCTTTCTTCAAGTTCATCAATTACCGAATGAACTTCTACAAAATTTATGTTATCAGGAACCTCGGCATGTATCGATGCTATTACCCTGCCGGGTCCGTAATCATGTATTATCAAATCGTGGGTACCTATGATATTTTTGCCTTGAGCAATCATTGAGTTAATAGTTTCAACAAGCTCTGGATCAGGTGAAGAGCCTAAAATTAAATTTACCGTATCCTTAGCTATGCTAAAGCCTGTATAAAGGATCAGCAGTGAAATAATGACGCCAACTATCCCATCAACAGGAAAAGCTATAAAGGTTCCTGCTATTGTTGTGACAATTACTGCACTTGTACCGACGACATCGCTTAAGCTGTCATAGGCGGTTGCCTTATTTATGCTTGAATTTATAACTTTACCGATGTAGTTGTTGTAGGAAAACATCCAAAGCTTTGCTGTAACCGAAAGAATCAGTATTACTATTGATACCGGGCTTAGCAGCACTTCTTCCGGGTTAATAATTTTGTCAAAGGCGCTTTTTAGCAGCTGAAAACCTACAGAGAAAATTATAAAGGATACTATCAGAGCTCCTATATATTCGAATCTCCCATGGCCATAAGGGTGCTCCCTGTCCGGCGGGCGATTGCTCAATTTTGCCCCGATTATGGAAATCAATGAAGAACCCAGGTCGGTGAAATTATTAAAAGCATCAGTTATTACTGCAATACTGTTTATGGACAGCCCAATAAGCAGCTTTAATACGAATAAAGACATGTTGCAGATTATTCCCAATACTCCTGATAATACCCCGTAAGACTCCCTTACAGACTTGTTATTGACATTTTGATAATCCTTAATGAACTTCCTGATTATTATTTTTATCAAAGCAAGTCCTCCAATCTGCTTATTGTCATTTGTTTACTTGTCATAAAAGTTACCCCCATTTTGCCAGTAATGTTTATATAACCCTATGGCACATAAATTGACCTTAACAGTTTGGTTTCCATATAGGCAGATAAAAAAACACACCTATGGAACACTTACTGTCCCACAGATGTGTTGTTAACTCATCTGCTGCCTTTTTCAGGCCCAGCCCCACGAACCAAAATATGGTTCATCGCCTGCTCAGTTTGTACTGTAGTTCAAATGCAGTGCAAAGAGATATTAAAATTATAATATGTTAGTAAATATTTGTCAAGCGATTTGAAATTTATGGGTGTATTTTAATATGCCGCAAAGCGGTCATCGGTATTCACTTTTGCGGAGATAGACATAGAACAATGTCTATCTTTTTATTGTCGTGAGTGATTCTATATTAGCAAGAAATGTACATGCTACATAATAATAGTAGGGGAATGAAATTTTTTGATTAATATAAAAATTATAAAAAAGGGGGTGAGATTTTGGAACATGTATATGATTCCCAAAGCAGGCTTCAGGGTTATGTCGATGGTGATGTTATTTATGACGGCTGGAACCGTGTTGCGGGTTATACCGATGGTACTATGGTTTACGACCAATACCACAATCCTATGGCATATGTAGACGACGGATTTGTTTATGGAATGGATGGCAGCCCTATCGGATTCTACAGAGACGACTATAGATTATACGATATGTCCGGCAGGTATATTGGATATGGAAATCAGGGCTTCAGGGGATTGCTTGGGACTATCCTTCTCCTGCTGCTCCTTAGACGTCTCATAAGACGCAGACGTAGACGTAGATTTGGATTCGGATTCTAGCTTGTGTTCGATGTACAATGGAACAAGGTAAAGCCACAAATGAAATTCCCCGTTTATAAAAATATATTTACTGCATAGCCGCTGATTGAGATGCGACATTTATCTTGATCAGCGGTTTTTGTCTTATTAAACTCAGCTGGTCAAAATGTATCTAAAATTGCTATTGACATATGCGGGAAGGGGTATAATAATTGAAAATGAATACCGTACGCACAATTGTCCAAGGTATATACAATGATGCGAGGAATCTTTGGCAATAAAAATAAAATTTAATTACACAAGGAGATATAACAATGAGTGAAAGTTGCAATCAGAATTGCAGCGCATGCAGCGAGAATTGCGCTGACAGGAAAGTACAGAAAACCGATTTTTCTGAAAAACCTCATGAGCTGAGCAGTATTAAAAAAGTAATCGGAATTGTCAGCGGCAAAGGGGGAGTCGGAAAATCACTGGTGACCTCAATGCTGGCAGTAATGATGAAGAGAAGAGGCTACAACACGGCCATACTTGATGCAGACATAACAGGACCGTCGATTCCCAAAGTATTTGGCATTAAGGAAAAAGCGGTGGGGAGCGAACAAGGCATTTTCCCCATAAAAAGCAAGACCGGCATTGATATTATGTCGGTTAACCTGCTTCTTGAAAAGGAAACGGAACCTGTTGTATGGAGGGGCCCCGTTATTGCAGGGATGGTTAAGCAGTTCTGGACGGATGTAATATGGAGGGATGTGGACTATATGTTCATTGATATGCCGCCTGGAACAGGCGATGTACCTCTCACGGTATTTCAATCCATAGCTGTTGATGGAATTATTATTGTTACCTCCCCGCAGGAGCTGGTTTCAATGATAGTATCAAAGGCTGTCAGGATGGCGGAAATGATGAACATACCGATTATCGGCCTGGTTGAGAATATGTCTTACTTCAAATGCACCGACTGTGGCAAGGAGCATAAGATATTCGGGGACAGCCATATTGAGGAGATAGCAGGAAAGCATAATATAAGCGTGCTTGGAAAGCTGCCGATCGATCCCAAAATTGCTGCGGCTTCTGATAGGGGAATGATTGAAGCTTTAGAGGGCGATTGGCTTGATAATATTGCAGGAGTTTTAGAAACGCTGGAGAAAAGAAAATGAAAACAAAAAGTTGAGCTGAATATAATGATTTTCAGCTCAACTTTTATTACTGCTGTTTATACTGTGGCTCTTGCTGTTCTATATACTGCTGTCTCCCATTCAAAGTGACGATTGCATCATCCAGTGTCTGCGCCAACTGCTGAAAAGTCTGCTTTGCCTGCTGGTCCTGGGTTTCAAGGGAAAAGGTTTTCATGCTGGCTGCTGCGCTTTGAACTGAAGCGATTGCTTGCTGGAGCTGTGTTCCTACTGTCATTCCTCCAACCTCCTTTCAAAATAAACTATATATTTTCAGCCTTTTGGTCTGAAGACCAAGGAAGCTAAAAAACCAAAAATAATTGCTGAGGATATTCCTGCGCTGGTAATTTCAAAAATACCGGTCAATACGCCTATAAGCCCTGTTCGTTCTGCTTCCTGCAATGCACCCTTCACCAACTGGTTGCCGAAGCTGCTTATGGGCACAGAAGCCCCCGCTCCTGCAAACTCAATCAGCTTATCGTACAGGCCTAAGCCTCCCAGTATGGACCCGGCCACTACCAAAGTGCACATCGTATGTGCCGGTGTCAGCTTAAGTCCATCCATCAGGAGCTGTCCTATAACACATATTGCTCCGCCTATAATAAATGCCCAAATGAACTTATCCAAATCTTCATCCCCTTATCTCATTTCTATGGACACTGCGTGGGCTACACAAGGAATTGTTTCCTTCTGCTGGTATGACATGGGAGAAAGCAGTGCTCCGGTTGCAATAACAAGAATTCTGCCAAGCTCCCCCCTCCTCAGGCGGTTAAGCAGGTGTCCGTAGGTTGCTGTAGCTGCACAAGCACAGCCGCTTCCACCGGCAAAAACCGGCTGGTCGGCCTTATACATCAGAATCCCACAGTCTGTAAGCTTCTCTTCCGGTATTTCCAACCCATGCTTTTTTAAAAGATCGCCTGCAATACTATGCCCCACTCTGCCTAAATCACCTGTGGCGATTAAGTCATAGTGGGAAGCATCCACCTTCAGGTCCCTGAAGTGTGCCTCTATTGTATCAACTGCTGCGGGGGCCATTGCTACCCCCATATTGAACGGGTCGGAAAGCCCCATATCCACTACACGCCCTATAGTAGCTGCAACAACACGGGGACCTTCCCCTTTGGCAGCAACCACAGCAGCACCTGCACCTGTAACTGTCCACTGTGCTGTCGGAGGCTTCTGTGCACCGTACTCCGTCGGATATCTGTATTGCTTTTCTGAAGCGGCATTATGACTGGAGGTGCCAACCAGTGCGTTTTGTGCAAAGCCGGTATCAACAATCAGAGAAGCGATGGCCAAGCCTTCCATGGAGCTGGAGCAGGCACCGTATATACCCAGATAGGGGGCTGCCAGCGTCCTGGCTGTGAAGCTGCTGGGTACAATCTGATTGATCAGGTCTCCGCTAAGGAAAAACTGGATATCTTCCTTCTTCAGGCCGGCTTTTTTAATTGCTGTCTCGCAAGCTTGTTCCAAAAGCTTTTTTTCTGCTTTCTCATAACTGTCCTGTCCCAGCCAAAGATCATCATGCAGTAAATCGAAGTCTTTTGCCAGTGCTCCTTGGGCCTCAAAGGGCCCACCTACAGCCGCAGAACCTGTTATAACAGGTTTTGATTCAAAAACCCAGGTTTGATGACCTTGCAGCATTTACATCCCACCCAACATTTTTATTATGACTTTCACTAATGCAACAACAAAGGCTGAGAAAACACCGTATACAATAACAGGCCCGGCTATCTTGAACATATTTCCTCCCACGCCTAATACAAAGCCCTCGCTCTTATGCTCGAGAGCGGCAGAAGCAATTGTATTGGCAAAGCCTGTGACAGGTACTGCAGTTCCTGCTCCTCCCCACTGTGCCAGGTGGTCATAGACCCCAAAGGAGGTAAGGGCAATAGATATAAAGATAAGTGTGGCAGCAGTCGGGCTTCCTGCGGATATCTTGTCAAATTTGAAATAAGTCATATAAATCCACTGTATTCCCTGGCCTATTGCACATATAATGCCTCCCGCCAAAAACGCCCTTATGCAGTTTTTGAATATTGGCCTTTGGGGCTCCCTCGCTTTTGCAAAGTCTTGATATTGCTGCTGCGTGGGTGATAGCTTCTTTCTTTTTTTACTGGACACAAATAACACCTTCTATTTAAGTAGATATGGCTTAAGTATTTTCAGCAGGTCTTCAAGTTTTTTCGCATTTTTTTCATACATTGTCTTTGCATTTTTATTTTGTGTTTCCAAAGCAAAGGTCTCAAGGTCAGCCTGACTTTTTTCCAGGTTGGCATAGAGCATTTCCTTTACCTTGGGCTGCGGGTTCTGTGTAGAGTCGTCAAAAAGATCAACATATAACTCGCCGGAGGAATCTACCTGTGCAATAAATACATTATCCAAGGACACGCCCAGCTTTTCCAACTGGATCCCGAGCCAATCCCGGTTAAGGCCAAGGGAAGCCAGAGGTTCGTTGAGGATATTGCCGTCCATAATAACCGTCTGCGGCTCTGTCAAAGGAGCAATCTTGATTTCCAAGTCTCGGGCCGTGACCGGCTTTTTGTCGGATTTCATAAATACGCTTATGTCTCCCGTAGTCTCAAGCACCGCAAACTCAACATCCGCCAAAGAAAAAGCATTCTTCACCCGAAGTTCCCTTAAAAGTTCGTCTCCTGTCAGTCTTGCTTTCAGCAGGCTCTCTTCCATAATCCTTCCATGCTTGACCAGAACAGCTTCCTTTCCATAAATTAAGTCATGTATCCATTTACTTTTTAGAGACAGGTACTCCAAGAAAATAGTGCCGACTACCCATATCCCCAGTGAAATAAATCCAAGGACGGGATTTGTAATGACATTTGCTGAGACAAGTGCTGCGAGTACTGCAATAGTAATATAGCTTACCATGTGAAAAGGGGTTATCCGTGCTATGCTCCTTTTCCCCATGAGCCGCACAGCAGCCAGTAATAGAACAAATAATGAAACAGACCTGATTAGAACCTGTAACCATGCATCCATATTAATACCTCATTTAGTTTCCTTTATATTGCGGCTCTTCATTCTCTAACGCCGACAGCCTTTTTTCAAGATCGTGGATGATTTCTGTTGTTGTATCCATGGCTTCATCGTACACTGCCCTGGTTTCTTCCTCCTGAGTCTGGGCGGCATACAGCCTGATGGTTCCCTGGCTGCCCTTTAAGGCAGCAAGAGCTTGCTTGATCTGTGATGCTACTGTCATAAGCAATTCCTCCGTTTCCGATATTAGTTTCTCTTTTGGCTTGCGGTTTATACCAAACAACGCTTGTAAATATTTGTAAGCACATATACCGTTTTGTTATTCGTATTTTGTAGAATAAACAAGTATCTAATTGAAATACTATATTTGTTATATTTATTAAATTTATACTGCTGCGCATAAGGCAAATTTGTTGTGCTAAAAGCACCAGGAGGTTAACAATGCCGATACTGTTAGTTGTTATCATACGTTCAGTTATTTCCTTTTTTGCATTGTTGCTGCTAATAAGGCTAATAGGCAAGCAACAGGTTGCTCAGCTTACATTCTTTGATTATGTGGTTGGTATCACAATAGGATCCATTGCTTCTACGCTCTCGGTTCAAGTAAACGAAAACACGACTGCAACCCTGGCAGGTATGGGGGTCTGGACCGCACTTGCCATTCTGCTCGCATATCTAAGCATGCATAACGTGTGGGTGCGTAAGATTGTAGAAGGGGAAGCAACAGTAGTCATTGAAAACGGAAAAATCCTAGAGAAGAACCTTCTCAGGATTCGCATTTCGCTGGATGAACTTATTTCTGAACTTCGAACACAGGGAGTTTTTAATATCACTGATGTTGAATTTGCCCTTTTTGAGCCGGGCGGCAAAATCAGCATACAAAAAAAGGCCTCAAAGCAGCCTTTGACTCCTGAAGATATAAACCTTACTTCCAAGTATAACGGGATGCCGACAAACCTTATCATGGACGGAATTTTACTGACTGATGCCCTTCAGTCCATGAAGCTGTCCAAGGCTTGGCTGCAGCATCAGCTTAACAAGCAGAATATTAAGGATATCAGTGACATATCCTTGGCTCAACTGGATACAATGGGAAATCTCTTTGTTGATCTTAAAGGCGACAAGCCATACTATATCATTTCTACTAAAAATTAGAAATGCGGAGGATTGCACATGTTTAAAAGATATGCTCTTTATGTTTTGATAGTAACCGTTTTGACAACCATATGCTCTTGCACCCTGTTGGTCAAACCCATTGACAAGAATGCACATTTTTCTGAGCAGCTCTCAAAGCTTGAGAATGCTATACGGAACGAAAGCTGGGAGCAGGCAGATACCAGCCTGGAAGCGGCAAAAAAAGCATGGAAAAGTCTGA
>CAZUGK010000106.1:0-14114 GCA_964619815.1 uncultured Clostridiaceae bacterium
ACTCCGGACACCATGATTAAAAGTCATGTGCTCTACCGACTGAGCTAGTGAGTCACAATGTGAGCAATTTTTGCGGCTCACATTTATACATTCTACAATGTTAAAGCTATTTTGTCAACATACTTTTTTTAATTACTATAATTTCCCTGAAAAAATTAGAATTTATGAAGTACTATCGTCTGATTCCTCTTTGGCCCCACTGATAAAATTGCAATTTTTGTTCCGCAGAGCTCTTCAATTCTCTCCAGATATCTCAAGAGGCTTGTCGGCAGCTTTTTATATTCGGTTATATTGCTTATATCTCCCCAGCCTTCAAATTCTTCATATATAGGTTCACACTTTTCCAAATCCTCAAGGCTTGCTGGAAAATCTCTGATTATATTGCCGTCCAGCTTGTAGCCGACACACATTTTAATAGTTGGTATGTCGGACAAGGTATCAAGCTTAGTAACTGCTATACCTGTCAAGCCGCTTATTCTTGCAGCATATCTCACTATTACTGCGTCAAACCATCCGCATCTTCTGGGTCTTCCGGTAACTGTGCCGAATTCATTGCCTTTTGTTCTTATAAGTTCGCCGGTCTCATCAAAAAGCTCTGTTGGGAACGGGCCCTTACCAACTCTGGTTGTATATGCCTTTACCACACCAACAGCATTGCCTATGAGAGCGGGGCCAACACCTGCTCCGACGCAAACTCCTCCTGCTACCGGATGGGAAGAAGTAACATAAGGATATGTTCCAAAGTCCAAATCCAGCAGCGTGCCCTGTGCTCCTTCAAACAGCACCTTTTTGCCTGCTTTGATGGCATCATATATAAGTACGGATGTATCTTGCACAAAAGGTCTTATCTGTTCTGCATAATCCAAATATTTTGCAAGCATTTCGTCATATGAATACCCTTCAAAGCCATATATCTTTTTGAGGTACGCATTCTTATCCTCCAAATTGGATTTGAGCTTTGCTGCAAATACGTCTTTTTTCAATAGATCGCATACTCTGATACCTATTCGTTCTGTTTTATCCATATAGCAGGGGCCAATTCCTTTTTTGGTTGTTCCTATGTCATTGCTTCCCCTCTTCAGTTCGGAAAGTTCATCAATTTTTTTGTGATATGGCAATATTATATGAGCCCTGTCGCTTATTCGGAGATTTGACGTTTTGATGCCTCTATTCTCCAAGCCCTTTATTTCCCCTAGGAATGCCTCCGGATCCAATACAACTCCATTACCTATTATGCACAGCTTATCAGGATACAATATTCCTGAAGGTATAAGCTGAAGCTTATACGTCTCATTGTCAACTTCTACTGTATGTCCTGCGTTGTTTCCACCCTGATATCTTACAACTACATCTGCTTTTTCTGCAAGGTAATCTGTAAGCTTTCCTTTTCCTTCATCTCCCCATTGTGCTCCAACAATAACTAATGATGACATATATAACACCTCTTTTAATTATTTTCGTTTTTCATAATTATCTCTTGCTGTATTTCTCTCCCAGCAGGCGGGCAACATACACTCCACTGGCTGATGCCTGAGATAACGAGTGTGTCACGCCTGAACTATCTCCTAAAATATACAGCCCCTTTATTGATGTTTCCAGATTATTATCCACTTCCACCTGAGAATTGTAGAACTTCACTTCTACGCCATACAGCAGCGTATCTTCATTTGCTGTCCCGGGTGCAATCTTATCCAAAGCATAAATCATTTCTATGATATCATCCAGCTGCCTCTTTGGAATGACGAGGCTCAAATCCCCAGATGTAGCATTCAGTGTCGGATTCAAAAAGCTTTTTTCCATTCTCCTGTCACTGGATCTGCGTCCTTTTACCAAATCTCCGAAGCGCTGTACCAGTACTCCTCCGCCCAGCATGTTGCTCAATCTTGCTATGGACTCACCATACTCGTTGCTGTTTTTGAAAGGCTCTGTAAACTTATTTGAGACAAGCAGCGCAAAATTGGTATTCTCTGTATGGTATTTAGGATCAGAGTAGCTGTGACCGTTTACTGTCACAATTCCATTAGTGTTTTCTGTTACGACTTCTCCATGAGGATTCATACAGAAGGTTCTAACCAAGTCATTGTACTTTTTTGTCCTGTAAACAATCTTGCTTTCATATACCTGGTTTGTGATGTGCTCAAATATTGATGCAGGAAGCTCAACACGCACACCTATATCTACCCTGTTGCTTTCTGTTTTTATACCCAGCTTCGCGCATATCTTTGAAATCCATTTTGAGCCTGAGCGCCCTGTGGCCAGAATCAAATGATCACTGGTATAATCACCTTTATCGGTTACTACCGAGAATGTATCTTCCTGTTTTTTTATATCAGATACCTCAGTATTTAATAAAATATCTACCTTATCCTTCAAATAATCATACAAATTGTTCATTACTACCAAATTTCTGTCTGTACCCAGATGCCGTACCTTTGCATCCAGTAAATGAAGGTCATGTCTTAACGCTTTTGTCCTGAGGTCGTTATCTTCTGTAGAATAAAGCTTGGCTTCGGCACCGCCCATTTTGCAGTTGACCCCATCCACATAATACATCAGGTCCAGGGCCTCTTTCCTGCCTATGTACTTGTAAAGCTCTCCGCCGAAATTATTGGTTATATTATATTTCCCATCGGACATTCCTCCTGCGCCGCCAAACCCGTTCATAATGCTGCAGGTTGGACAGTTAATACATGACTTTATCTTTACATTGTCGATAGGACATATTCTTTTTCTGAGTAAATTCCCTCTTTCCAGCATTGCGACCTTTATATTCTTATTGCACTGCATAAGCTCATATGCAGCAAATATCCCACTTGCCCCTGCTCCGACTATTATTACATCGTATTTCATACAGGCACCTCCATATACAAATATAACATCTATAAAATATAGTTATTTCTACTATATAAATGCATTTTTATCCAAGTTATATCGTAACAGAATAAATACTTATAGTCAATATAACGCAGGCTTAATAAGTTTTTCACATACATTCGCAAGAAGGCCATCTTCATTATTATATGGAGTTTCACAATAAATATGGAACAGACAAGCATATTTTTTGATGGCATGCAAAGAATATGTAAACTAGGTGAAATAAATGTCGTTTCTTACGGAAACATGCCCGGTATGACGACAATAGATTTCTGAAAATTCTGATTCACATTATCCACATTATCCACAGAGATATGCACATATGTTCGATAAGCTGTACAAACCCTTTTGTCCCAATATATATACTACTATGCATATTCGGACTATCAGCCTTATGTTAATTTTACGCATATGTTATCCACAATATCCCCAGGTTATCCACAGAAAAAGGTGTGTATATGTTATTAAAAAACAAGAAGCCTTCTACAAAATACTGCAAAGGCTCCAATAAAACAACAAAGGATTTGTGATTATGTAAATCAATTTGCTGCTATATGCATTTCTTTGTTCACAAACTTTGTGAACTGTCCCAACCATACCAGCTCAACAGTTCCGGTTGGGCCGTTTCTCTGTTTTGCTATTATAACCTCTCCGATATTTTTCTTTTCCGAGTCAGGATGGTAATACTCATCCCTGTATAGGAACATAACTACGTCAGCATCCTGCTCTATAGCTCCGGACTCTCTAAGGTCCGACAATATAGGCCTGTGGTCAGCCCTCATTTCAGGTGCACGGGAAAGCTGGGAAAGTGATACTACCGGCACATTGATTTCCCTTGCCAATGCTTTCAGTGATCTTGATATTTCCGATATTTCCTGCTGCCTGCTGTCAGAGCTGCCCTTTCCCTGCATAAGCTGCAGATAGTCAATTACTATAAGTCCAAGGTTATGCTCCAGCTTGAGCCTCCTGCATTTTGCCCTCATTTCGGTTATAGATATGGCAGGAGTATCATCTATATAAATTGGGGCTTCTGAAAGCGGTCCCATTGCTCTTGCGAGCTTTACCCATTCATCCTCATTAATATCCCCTATTCTTAAGCGGTGAGCATCAATAAGTGCTTCTGCACATAACAACCTTTGGGTGAGCTGTTCCTTGGACATTTCAAGACTGAATATTGCAGTTGTAATTTTCTCTCTTACGGCTGCATGCTGAACTATATTCATCATAAAAGAAGATTTACCCATTGAAGGCCTTGCAGCGACCAAGACAAGGTCAGATTTCTGAAGTCCCGAAAGCTTATTGTCCAAATCAGTAAAACCTGTCGGTACCCCTGTTATTTTTCCTTTGTTAAGGTACAATTCTTCTATCTTGTCAAAGTTTACATTCAGAATATTTTTTACATGAGTAAAGCCTTGAGTGGATCTGTTCAGGGAAATATTGAAAATGCTTTTCTCTGCATCATCGATTATTTCTCCGATATCGTCCGAGGCCTGGTAGCTCTTTGAAATTATCTCATTGGAAGATTTAATAAGCCTCCGGAGCAGAGACTTGTCCTCAATAATTTTTGCATAATATTTGACATTATGTGTAGTCGGAACTGCATCCATGAGATTGGTCAGAAAAGTAATTCCTCCTACTGCATCCAATGTGTTCCTGGCTTTGAGCTTTTCTGTAAGTGTAATAAGATCCACAGGTTCACCCTTGTCATATACATCCACTATTGCTTCAAATATCTCCTTGTGGGCTTCCCTGTAAAAATCTTCTCCGCTTATAAGTTCGGTAGCTGTGGATATTGCTTCCTTATCAAGGAGCATGGCTCCCAGAACTGACTGTTCAGCTTCAACACTGTTGGGAGGTATTCTTTGTAACATTTCGCTCAATATCATCAACTCCTAAATGTTTCGCACCAAACACTTCTAATGAATTCATACAGTGCGAAACGCTTTCCTTTACCGGAATTTACTATTCCTCAAACATAAACCTTATTACTTCTTGAATATTGCCTGCAGCTATTATATTTATTCCATCTATTCCACAGGCTTCCTCCTTGTTTTCCTCGGGAATTATAACATTTTTGAAGCCGGCTCTCTTGGCCCCCTGTATTTTTTCCGCAATACCTCCAACTGCTTTGATGCAGCCTCTTATGGATATTTCCCCGGTAATACAGGTATCTTGCCTTACAGGCCGCTCCATCACCGCCGAATATACAAGACAGGTTATTGCGGCCCCTGCAGACGGTCCGTCGACTTTCCCGCCGCCTATGCAGTTTACATGAATGTCATACTGATTCATATTAATGCCGGTTATCTTTCTTACCACTGAAAGGGCATTGAAAAGCGAATCCTTGGTCATGCTGCCGGCTGTCTCATTGAACCTTACACTGCCTGATTCATCGTCTCTTGGGAAGCATACCGCTTCAAATTCAATGACATTGCCGATAAAACCATTTACCCCGAGTCCATTGATGCGCCCAATCTCTTTTGCGTTTCCCGCCTTCTTCTTGTTAACAGGTATAAACCTGCCTTTGCTGATTACATCCTTTATACATTCAGTTGATATCTCAATATTCTTTTTATCAAAGCTGCCATTAATCATGCTGCTGTAGCAGTCTGCCAGAATATTTACTGCTTTTCTTGCTTCATAGGTATAGCTGCTTATAAGCTCCGCACCTTCATTGCTTATGCTTGCGCCAAGCTTACCGGCCGCATTTATAACAATTTCGGCTATATCCGAGCTGCTTAGAGGGTTAAAGAACACCTCTGCACAACGTGAACGAAGGGCAGGATTTATCTCTTCAGGAGATCTGGTGGTTGCACCTATAAGTACAAAGTCAGCCGGAGCTCCTTCCTCAAACAGCAGCTTTATATAACGCGGTATGTTGTCATTATTAATATCGTAATAAGAGGAATCAAACTTAACTTTTTTATCCTCAAGTACTTTGAGCAGCTTGTTCTGAAGCATCACATCCATCTCGCCTATTTCATCTATGAATAGAACTCCTCCGTGAGCTTCCGTAACCAAGCCCGGCTTGGGCTCAGGAACCCCCATTTCGGCAAGTTCCCTGTTAGCCCCCTGGAAAATAGGATCATGAACTGAACCTAAAAGAGGATTTATTGATTCTTTCGGGTCCCACCTCAGTGTAGTTGCATCTACTTCGACAAATTTGGCATTCTTGCTGAAGGGCGTATGTTTTCTGCCTTTGGCAATTTCAAGGGCAAGTCGTGCTGCAGTGGTTTTTCCCACCCCCGGCGGTCCATATAGGATAACATGCTGAGGAAAAGGTGAGGCTATCTTTGATATCAATGCAAATACTGAATTTTGCTGCCCTATTATTTCTTCCTGTTTTTTAGGACGCATAACATCCATTACAGATTTTGAAAGTCTTATTTGCTTCATGCACTCCAGATTTGCGTATTTTTTGAGTGTGGAAGCGTTTTCAAGACCTGTATGTTTATTGATAACCTGAAGCTTCATCTCATTCAGATATTCTTTCTCCCTTGTCTCCATCCGTTTAATGACTTCTCTTTTTATCCCGTCTTCTATATACCGCTTTGCTGCGACATCCGACAGCTTGTCCTTAATGTCTTCAATTATGTGCTCCAGTTCGTCCTCTGCCACTTCTGCATTCTTCTTCTTGCCTGATACTATTTCACGCAATATGTATACCTTTTCCTTATTATCCGTAGCACTATCCAACTTCTTTGTCTTATCACTGGAATACAATTTTTTTGTGTAGTCAACAAGTACGTCAATAGATACATCTTTGCTGCGTAAATTGCTGTGATTATGACCCACCTTAAATAACCCCTTCCTAAACATTTCGCACTTAATCCTTTGCAATATAGATTAAATAAGTGCGAAATGCAACATCTAAAACCCGTAAGGCACTAAGTATCCTTTCTGGTAAAAATGCATACACAAATCAATATTGAACGCGCTTAAGGTATTCCATCAGGGTATAGCACGAATTCAATGAAAATCAAGGAAATATTTACGCGAAATCTGAACTAATAATGTAAAATGTTTTTCGCGAAATATATAGTATGCATTTATTGATATAAAAAACTTAGTACGTTACATTAAAGAACTATTCTTCTACGACTTTTATATTAATCTTTGCCGAAACCTCAGGATATACTTTGATTTCAACCTGGTATGTCCCCAGTGCTTTTATAGCATCGTGAAGAACTACCTTCTTCTTATCTACTTCTATCTTATGCTGTGATTTCAGGGCGTCAGCCACATCCTTACCTGTTATGGATCCGAATAATTTGCCGTTTTCACCTGCTTTTGTCTTAAAGATGATTTCCACCTTGCTTATCTTATCAGCAAGCTCTTTTGCAGCACTCAGTTCCTTTTCCTTTCTGTTCTTTTCCGAGCTTTTCTTGTCCTCGAGCTCTTTTAATTTACCTGCAGTAGCTTCTACCGCAAGCTTTCTGGGAAACAAATAGTTTCTGGCATAGCCGTCACTGGCATTAACCAATTCTCCCTTTTTGCCTAAGTCCTTAACATCCTGTAAAAGTACAACCTTCATTTATCTTTCACCTTCCTTAAGATATTCTTCAACTGCATTTTTCAATAATCCTACAACTTCTTCCAGAGTAAACCCGGAAAGCTGTGCCCCGGCCACCGTCAGGTGACCTCCGCCTCCAAGCTTCTCCAGCACCACCTGAACATTGATATCCCCAAGAGATCTTCCGCTTATGAAGATATCGTCTCCTATTGCAGAAAGCACAAAAGAAGCATTTATACCTTTTATATTCAACAATTCATCAGCAGCCTGAGCAGCTACCAAAGCGGGATTCTTGGCATGCTCCGGTATTGTTGAAATGGCAATATGGTTCTTGAACATTTGTGCCGCTTTGACAACCTCAGCTCTTGTAAGGAAGGTCGCCATATCATCCTGGAAAAGCTGCCTTGTCAAAGTAGTATCCGCTCCCATTTTTCTTAGGTATGATGCGGCTTCAAAGGTTCTCACTCCCGTTTGGAAGGAGAAATTCTTGGTATCAATAAATATACCTGCAAGTAAAGCTTCTGCTTCTATTTGCTTTATCCTTGGCTTTTCAAACATATACTGCAGTATCTCCGTAACCAGCTCACTTGTAGAGGATGCATAGGGCTCTATATAAGTGATAACTGCATTCTCAATAAACTCAGTGCCCCTTCTGTGATGGTCTATTACTGCTATCTTTTCAGCTTTGTCTATCAGCTGCTTTTGTTCTGTGAAACCAGGCCTGTGCACATCCACAACCACCAGTAAGGTGTTTTTCCCGCATTTAACCAGTGCTTCCTGGGGACTTATAAATACATCTCCGTACTCCTCATCCTCCTGCAGCTCTGCCCATAGATTTGCTATTCCTGCATTTACCCTGTTAAGTACAATATTTACATCCTTGTTGAGGCCCTTGCAGCACCTGTATATGCCCAAGGCGGATCCCAAACAGTCAAGGTCAGGCATTTCATGGCCCATTATGAGCACATCCTCTGACTGTTCCATAAGCTGCCTCAATGCATAAGCTATAACTCTTGCTTTTACCCTGGTTCTCTTTTCAACAGCCTTCGTCTTGCCTCCATAGAAGGAAAGCTTGTCATTATCTTTTACAACCGCCTGGTCTCCTCCTCTGCCCAAAGCGATATCCATGGCACTCCTGCAGAACTTCTGAAGCTCCGCATGGTTCTTGCCGTTTACCCCTACACCTATGCTCAAAGTCACAGGTATTCTATTTCCTGAGTTTATTTCCCTTATGTTGTCCAGTATATCGAACCGCTTCTCTTCAATGGCAAGCAACTGCTTGTAGCTGAAGTGAAGCATATAATCACCATTGGAGTACTTCTGTATAGAGGCATTGTTAAGTGCTGCCCAGGCGTTTATTCTCCTGTCTGCTTCTGCAACCAGGACAGGCTTTGAGGCCTCCTCAGTCTCTTTGAGCACCTCTTCAATGTTGTCCATCTGAAGAACAGCAACTACTGACTTTTCATCATTGTATTTGTTTTTAAGAGCAATAAAATCTGTCTTATCAACAAGGTACATTATTATTATGTTTTTTTCCTCATTGTCCTCATTAAGGTTTATAAGGTTAAAATATATGTCGTAGTATCTGTCTTTTACATTTATATTCTTAAATTCTTCCGTTCCGTTTTTAAGTATTCTTCCTATGTCCACACCGCTAATATAGGAAGAAAGCTTCTTGTCGAGTATGTACTCTCCTTGAAAGATGTTAGCGAAGAGCAAATTATACCAATTTATTATTCCCTGGTCATCAATTATAACCAAAGGGAAAGGCAGGTTCAAAATAGCATTTTTAGTTGCAGTATCTACATTTTCCGATAAGTTCTCTATATATTGTCTGAGCTCTTCCTTTTTTCTATTTGCTGCCTGTAAGTTGTGGTATATGAGATATCCTAATAGCAGAGCCCCTGCAGCACCTAACAGAATATTGTAATAGCTCACTATTACTACAGCAATGGCTATTATCCAAAGGGATATACTCACATCAGGCCCCAGTAAGCTGGAAAGTTTGCGTATTTTCATCTTATACCTCCAATACGGCTCAACGGCTCCAGTTTTCTAATGTCAAGCACCAAATCCAATATGCCCACCATAGCTACAAACTGCATAAAGACGAGTACAGCCAGAACAACAATTGTAGTTCTTATGGCTTTGGGAATACCGTATCTGTCTCCATAAATCCTGGAATAATACACAATAACCGATATTCCTATTATAGAAAAAACCAGCATCAATATAGTTGAGATATTCAAAGCCAAAGTAGTAAGTCCCGGAATTTTAAAATACGATACCGCTCCTGCAAGAACCGACAGTCCCAGAAGTATAAACGAATATGGTTCCCTGATCCTCCATTTTGAAAACTGTTCTATATCAGGTATCATATGTCCGATTCTTTTAAGTATCAACCTTGTAAGCTTATAGTCAACGAATGAAAACATAAGACCTGATATCACCATTGCAGAAGGGAATATAAGCTTCACCATATCCACCGTCTTGTTGAAATAGTCGGACATATACTGCAGGTCCTTCTCTGCAATACCCATCTGCCTGTATATGTTCAATGCAAATTCCATCGACTGCTTAAAGGCGGTGTCAATATTAGCGAGAAAAGTCACCATATCAATCCCTGAAGCCATTAATGAAAGAACAAACTCGCCAACCATTGTAATTGCCAGCACCAGCCCACATAAAGACACAATTACGTACGGGCTCATCCTCTTATTTATCATATAGCCCATCAGTATCCCGGGAAGACCGAAGCCTACCAGGAGTCCCACTCCAACCAGTGGCTGTGTTAACATAGATACGATCAACCCTGCGGACATGGCGGACAATATGCTGGCCTTCAGTCCATTCCTATAACCTACTATTATTACCGGTACAGGCCAAACCATTGCTATTATCCCAAGATACTGCGAATAGTAATATACTATTCCTAAAAGTGCAGTAACTCCTGCAAATACCGCGCCTTCCACCAGTGCTTTTGTTTGTATTCTATCCATGCTGCACCTCTAGCTCTTCTTCTTTTTCAGGTATTCAGAAAGATCTGAAAGATCCCCATACCATTTTTCAGTCTCGTGCTCCTCAATCATACCTATCCTTATTTTTTCCATTATTCTAGAATCAATTAAAGAATATGATATGCCGAGCCTTTTTCCGAGCAGATATGTAACCAGCACAAGATTTGCCAGGATGTCCTGTATAACATCCTGTCCTACCTTGGTGCCTTTCAGAAGATTCTGGTATAGAGCAGCAACAGTAGTCAATAGCTCGCTTTTCAAAAATTCTATGACCCTGATATTTTTTGTGATGTCAGTATCCTGATTTAACAAGCCAATCCCCCCTAATACATACGTACTTATAAATATTATAGTCTTTGTACTTTGAAAATTTAGTCAAATCCTGCTCGATAGACTTATTTAATATTACCACAATTAATCAAGGGAGACAATAAATCAAAGTATGCTCTAACACCTGGGACAACTGTAATTATTGACCATATGCCAATGTCCGGTTTATAGCCGACAGAGTTCTATTATTCGACATATTACGCACAATACCTTCCGGGTAAATCCTTTTAAATATTGGAATTACCGGGTTTGAATAGCATTTTACCGTTATTGGGAAATTCCACTGTTTCGTATTCTTATTGAAACAAAAACTCGGAGGCTAAAAGACCTCCGAGTTTTATTACTTTTATTAGTCTGTTGTATATGGCAAGAAAGCTATGTTTCTTGCTCTCTTTATTGCTACTGTAAGCTGCCTCTGGTGCTTTGCGCAGTTTCCGGAAATTCTTCTTGGAATTATCTTTCCTCTTTCAGAGATATATCTTCTCAGCTTATTAACATCTTTGTAATCTATACATTCAACTTTATCAATACAAAAGTTACAAACTTTTTTCTTAGGCTTTCTCATTTTACCGCCGCCGCCGGTTCTTTCACCGCCACGTCTATTCAATCCTTTTCCCTCCTATCCGGATGTTTTGCATATAACATTTCATATAGAATTCAGAATGTGCAAAACATTTTCTTTGATTTGTATATTGCGAAAAGTACATTTCATATAATGCAAGCAAATGTTGATACTTCCGTAGCTTTGCTTAAATAACCTTTTCGCTATATACATCTAAAATGGAAGATCGTCCTCTTCCTCTGCGGGCTGGAAATCACCGTAATAGTCTGCTCCGCCTTCATTTCCCTGCCCCTTGGCATCAGAGCCTCTATCCAGAAAATCAACCTCATCTGCTATTACTTCTGTAGCATAATGCCTTTTACCATCCTGGTCATCCCAGCTTCTTGTCTGCAATCTGCCAGAAACAGCAACAAGCCTACCCTTTTTTATAAACTTTCCGCAGTTTTCTGCTGATTTGCCGAAAACAATTATCGGAATAAAGTCTGCAGATGGTTGGCCATCTCTTTTAAAGGTTCTGTCAACTGCGATAGTAAATTTAGCTATTGGGGTTTGATTATCTGCTGTGTACCTGATCTCAGGATCCTTTGTCAATCTTCCCACAAGGGCAACTTTGTTCAACATAATCACACCACCTAAACTGTTTCTTCTTATTATTCTTCTATTCTTATAATCATATGTCTTAAAATGTCTTCTGTAATTCCGAATACTCTGTCGAGTTCTTTCGGCACAGCCTGAGCTGCTTTATATTTCATATATACATAGAAGCCTTCTCCGATATCGTCTATTAGATAAGCAAGCTTTCTTTTGCCCCATTCATCAATAGTTTCGATTTCGCCGTTTGCTTCAACAATAGCCTTGAATTTTTCTTCAAGAGCCTTTATTCCTTCTTCATCAACGGTTGGTCTAACTATGTATATAGTTTCATACCTGTTCATTAAATTCACCTCCTCCCCACGGACTGACGGCCCTATCTAAGTATGATAGAGCGAGGATATTTACGCAATTATAAATTATAACACTCTGTAAAGCTTATTGCAAGGGTGCTAAGTATTATTTTCTTCAGGGGCTGCACTTTTTATTACTTTTTTTACAGACTTTTCAAACTTTGGTCTTGGAAGCATTACTATTCGGCTGCAGCCCAGACACTTTATTTTGAAGTCCGCTCCAACCCTTATGACTTCCCACTGGCTGCTGCCGCAAGGGTGCTGTTTTTTTGTTTCGACAATATCGCCTAAATTAAATTGCTTAGGATAGTACATGGGCAACCTCCTCTGAAAATTCGATGTTTTCTATGCATCTTCTTTTTTAATGATAATTCGCTTTTGATAAGGTATTTCTATTTTTTGTTTTTTAAAGGCTTCCAGAATCAGTTTTCGCAGCTCCCTTTCAGTTTCCCAGTGCTGGAGGGGTTTTGTCTGAACCGTTATTCTTATTACGACCTCTGATTCACTGAGTTTTATTATTCCTAAAACAGCAGGTTTTTCTACTATTATTTCGGAATTATTTCTGTAATACTCTTCCATTAGTCCGTTTAAAACTGATATTGCCCTCTCGGCATCTGCTTCATAGGCTATTCCAACATCGATTATAGCAAGTGAGTTACCTTTGGAATGATTGGTAACAGTCTTTACTTCACCGTTTGGTATTATGTGAAGATCTCCGTTGAATGCTCTTATCTTTGTAATCCGCAGCCCAATATCCTCGACAGTTCCGGTCATGGTGCCGATAGTTATGTAATCCCCTACTCCGTACTGATCTTCAAATAATATTAAAAAGCCTGTAAAAACATCCTTCACCAGGCTCTGGGCGCCAAACCCCACAGCAAGGCCTCCCAGTCCTGCAGTTGCAAGCAGAGGGGCAGTAGGTATGTTAAGAACATTCAGTACCGAAATTATCATTATAATATAGACTGTATATTTTACAATACTCTTAAGTATTCCTGCAAGAGTGGTGGACTTCTTTTCGTCCATTTTCAGTTTTGGATACAGCCTGAAAAAGTTTTCGATAACCCTGTTGATTAACAAAATGGATATTCTGCCTATAACTATAACCACGACGACCTTAATTGCCATGATAATGTAATAGCTCAACATTGTGCTATCTATATTCGTCAGGCTTTGCAGCTTTTGTAATGCACTCTCCATAAAAAACTCCAACCTATCCTATGTTTATTACTTTTCCTGCGGAATTCATCTTCTCAATTATTGAATACATATTCCCTACTACACCTGCCTGCAGCTTCTCTTTCAGCTTATAGTAATCCAGGCAGGTTCCACAGCTTATTATCTCTACTCCTGAATTTTCAAGCTTCTTTATATTCTCAAGCACCTCAGAGCCCTCAGAAGTAAGCTTTACACCACTGTTGAGAAACATCACTGTCTTAGGCAGCGGCGTAGTTTCAGTAAGTGCGTAAGTATAGCTCTTCATCAGAACTTTTCCCAGCTCTTCTTCTCCCTGGCCCAATTTATCCGAGGTTATGACTATTACTATACTGTCATCTTTTTCATCAGACTTTTTTATACCGGCTGTCTTTTTTATCTTTATGTAATGACACCCGTTGACCTCTGATACTTCATACTCATAGTTAAGGTTTGCAGCCAATCTTGATATGTTTTCCTTTGCTGTAATATTATCTACGATGGCTACGACTTCGCCTTCTTCTATTTCTTCAAGTGCCTTCTTTGTCAGTATTACAGGCTGTGGACACACAAGTCCTCTGGCATCAATTTCTTTCATGGATATCCTCCTTTATATATTGCAAATTTGTAGAAGAATGCGAAGCATTCTTCAGGTACGAGGTTTCGAGGTCACGGGGTTG
>CAZUGK010000107.1:0-12885 GCA_964619815.1 uncultured Clostridiaceae bacterium
GTGTAAAAAATGGAGCTGTGCACTGCGGTTTTTCAACCACTAATGCGACAGCTCCATAAAAAACCTTTATTTAACTGCCCGTGCCAGAATTTCCTCATTACATTCGGAAAAGGCACATGGGCTTCAAATGCGGCCGCAGCCGCCTTTGTTCTATAAAACTGAATTTTTCAGAGGGTTATATGTGAATTATGTTTATTTAGTGAAGGAAAAAATCGAAATTTGTAGAACTATCGAGGAAGTACCCTTTTTATAAGGTGAACTCCCAAAATCCAATTTTAGTGCCGTAATATATTTTTATTGAAAATATTGCTGAAAGCTTTAGAGTGTAAGCACAATAATATATAAAGAAGCGGGTGATTATCATATCTTTATATGGCAAATTGGACTATATTGACGGAATTACAATTATTAATACTGAAGGAACTATTCTCTTTACGGTAAAGTTTAATCCTGATATTGACAACAAAATGGAAGAGACAATTGTGGGGAAAAAGCTCTTTGATGTATTTCCCAATCTAAACAAATCAAACAGTTCGCTATATGAATCTATGGAAAAGGAAAAGTCAATTGAAAGAAAAGGGCAATTAGTGAGGAACTTGTATGCACAAGACACAATTACGGATAATATATCCTTTCCTATAAAACACAGAGGGATAATAGTGGGCGCTATAGAGCTTTCGAAGACAGTATCGGGAAAAGACGATCAAGCTAATGATGATTTCGATGACAGTGTTACTATGAACTTAAAGCCCAAATACCTTAATCTGGGGTTTAAAGCGAATTACAACCTGGATGATATAATGTGTGAAAACAGAAAGATGGTTGAATTGGTAGAGACCGCAAACTCTGTTGCGAAATCGTCTTCTCCTGTTTTTATTACGGGAGAAACGGGTACGGGGAAGGAGCTGTTTGCACAGG
Source organism: uncultured Clostridiaceae bacterium (assembly GCA_964619815.1). Taxonomy (GTDB): domain Bacteria; phylum Bacillota; class Clostridia; order Lutisporales; family Lutisporaceae; genus BRH-c25. The sequence goes on from CAZUGK010000107.1 coordinate 919, forward strand.
GAATTCATAATGCTTCAGACCGGAAAGGCAAACCATTTATAGCACAAAATTGTTCAGCAATTCCTGAAAACCTTTTAGAAAGCACTTTTTTTGGAACCAGTAAAGGAAGCTATACCGGGGCGCTTGACAAAAAAGGATTGTTCGAGGCCTGTAACGGGGGTACTTTGTTCCTGGATGAACTTCATTGCATGCCGATCCATTTGCAGGCAAAGCTGTTAAGGGCAATTGAAAGCAAAACAGCTAGAAGGATTGGAGAAAATGAAGAACGAAAATTTGACGTAAGAATTATAGCTGCAACAAATATAAACAGAAATGATCTTTTAACCCAGAATTATATCAGGAGTGACTTGTATTACAGGCTTTCCGTGGTAAAAATAGATATCCCTCCTTTAAGGGAGCGTATTGAGGATATTAAGGTTTTGTCTGATTTTTTTATAAGAAAGTATAATAAAATATTTGAAAAAAACATAACGTCAATATCTCCGGATATGGCTAACTTCATGTTAACCTATGATTGGCCGGGAAATGTCAGGGAGCTTGAGAATTTTATAGAGTCAGCAATGCTTTATGTTCCAAAGGATAAGGTAGTATTAGAAGTTAAGGAAATTAACAAACTGCATAATAATGACAATATTGTTTTAAATACAAAACCATTAAAAACTATATTAGAGGATTTGGAATTAAAGCTGCTTGAGGAAGCACTGTTGAATTCTAAAGGAAATGTAAAAAAGGCAGCAGAATATTTGGAAATTCCACGCCAGACGCTGCAACAAAAAATGAAAAAGTACAAATTAAATAAAATCAAACGTTAAAAAGGACGTAAAACGGGCAAACTTGGCTTTTGTTGTGCCGTAATTACGGCTTTATTGGTAGATAGCAATCAATTAAACAGGATTATAACTGTTTTGTCGCATAAATAATGCCGTAATTACGGCATTATTTATTTATATTAGCAATTTTTACTGCACATTTGTTGTCTGCCAAACTGCGATACTTTATTTATAAAAATGGCACGGATTCTGTGATTAGATGAGCTTTTCTGTGTTTAGAGATTTGGTGTATTAGATTTTTTATAGTTCTAAATAACTGATATGGTCTTGGTATGGAAATTGCTATTAATTATGATTATGGCAATTATAGTTATAGCAATTGAAATATGATATTAGAAAAGGGGGTATAAGGGGCAGGAAAATGTACTGAAGGTTGATTTTCATAATTAGGAGGGGAAGATAACATCACGTCCGGAGTAGATAATCTACCAGGATAAGCAGAGGCTATGGACAAAATGTTCAGTTGTTAGTGGGAAGAATTCATAATTGAAAAGGCTGATAAAGTTATCAGGGAGCGACTCGGTTATATTGACATCAGCAGTGACAATCCAATCGGAATTAAGACAAGCCATACGCTTTTTAGTGAGACTCTTATGAAGTAAACCGACAAGAAAAAAACAAAACAAACAAAGTAATGGCAGAATGCATCACAAAATAAAGGGAGGATATCACATGAAAACAAGAATAATATCAATTGTACTGACAATTTTGATGGTTGTTGGGATTGTTACAGGGTGCTCAAACAATACAGCAACCACCTCCACCCAAGGGGATAACTCCGGCAGCAAAGGAAATGCTGCTGACAAAACTATCAGGCTCAGGCTGACTGCTTCGTTGGCATCTCTTGACTGGGAACAGACTACAAACACGCGTGATATGAAGGTTTGGCACCAGATGTATGAAGGTCTCTATGGTATGGATGAAGCAAACAATGGTTATTACCAGGAACTTGCGAAAACAGTGGACATTAGCGAAGATCAAAAGGTGTACACTATTACCCTACAGGATGGAGTTAAATTCCAGAATGGTGACCCTCTAAAAGCATCAGACGTAGTGTTCAGTTATAAACGTGCTATGAAAAACTCCAAATTCAACTATCTGACATCTATGATTGCTGATGTTGAGGCTGTGGATGACAGCACGGTTAAGATCACTTTGGATACTCCATATTCTCCTATCGGCCATACATTTTATAGCATTAAGATAATGAACGAGAGGGAAGTCACAGAACAGGGGGACAAGTTCGGTACAATTCCGCATAAAGCGGGTACAGGCCCTTACTATGTAACAGAGTATGATGTTGCAAATGGAGTAAAGCTTCAGGCATTTGAGGATTATTGGAGAGGTGCTCCTACTATCAAATCCGTTAATTATGTTGTTATTTCTGATGAATCGGCAGCAGTCATAGCTTATGAAAACCATGAACTTGATTATTTCGAGGATGCTCCTCTATCAGACTGGGAATCACTAAAGAAAGTTGCCGGTGAAAATAACACCTTGATCAAGGGCAACAACATTATGTTCATGGCTATTAACTATCTGTCTCCAAATAAAGCTCTTGCTAACGATAAGGTACGTCAGGCAATATTCTATGCTATCAACAAGTCCGATGTTAATCTGGCAGTCTCAAATGGTTTGGGCGCTGAGGCAACTCAGTATATGCCTTCTGAATATGTAGCAACCTCTCCTGTAGACGGCTTTGAAACTTACGGTTATGACCCTGAGCGTTCAAAGAAGCTGCTTGCCGAAGCAGGTTATGCTAATGGAGTTGATGTTGGGACAATTCTGACTTATGGTGCCAGCACATCCAATAATGCCAAGATGGCTCAGGTACTGCAAGCTAACCTTGCAGAGGTTGGAATCACTGCAGCTGTGTCTGTAATGGAGGCTGCTGTTGTAACACCAAAGCTATATGCGCAGGATTATGACATTTGCGTATTTGCAGATTCCGGTAACTATGATTATAACAATATTCGTCAACAGGTGGACAGTGAATCTGTAGGAATGTATGTTGTTAAGTATAAAGATGGTCCTTTTGACTGGAAACGTATCGAAGAACTTGTAGACCTTGGTGTTTCTACAGTTGATGTTAATGAGCGCCGTACTTACTATACCGAATTATGGTCCATAGTTATGAATTCAGCAACCATTTTACCTGTTTTACACAGACCTGTAGCAATTGTATGGGCTCCTGATTTGGAAATTGGAAAGCCGGTTCCTACATATTACAAAATCCGTACGTTCAGCTGGAAATAAATAAAATCAATTTAGCTTTAGTTCGGACAAATTTTGCATCAGATGAATTTGCATAAGAAAACATTCAGGGCATTTGTGCAGTTCAGCCTGCAGGGATGCCCTGAAATTTCAAATGACAGTTAGAAAGGAGACAAGAAGATGTACAGGTATATCATAAAGAGATTGCTATTTCTAATACCTACTATCTTGGGTGTAGTGTTCATCATCTTTTTGGTAATGAATATCACACCGGGTGATCCTGCCCGTGCATTGTTAGGTGTTTCAGCGCCGCAAGCTGACGTCGATGCACTGAATCACGAGTTGGGATATGATTTACCATTCTTTCAGAAGTATGTTAACTACATAAAAAATATGGTAGTAGAAAGAGACTTTGGCATGTCTTATTTTACTAAACAGTCTGTTTTTGATGAAATTTGGCCTCGATATATAGTAACAATAAAGCTGGCACTTATGGGGGTAGTCCTTTCTGCCCTAATTGGAATTCCTTTAGGAATTTATGCAGCGGTGAAGCAATATTCACTCTGGGATACGATTCCTTCTATCCTTGCTTTCTTAATTGCTGCAATTCCGGCATTCGTACTGGGCATGCTGCTGCTGTTCATATTTTCATTAAAGCTTAATTGGTTGCCCTCATATGGCATAAGTTCATTTAAGCACTATATAATGCCTGCGCTTGCCATTTCTATTCCGCCGGCCGCAATGAATTTGAGGTTTACCAAATCATCCATGCTGGAATCAATCAGGCAGGATTTTGTTCGTACTGCACGTGCGAAGGGTGCTCCGGAAAGTGTTGTTATATGGAAGCATGCCTTAAAAAATGCCTTGCTGCCCGTTATAACAAACGTTGGATTAAGTTTAGGAAATCTTATCTGCGGGGCAGTTGTTGCTGAGAAACTATTTTCAATTCCCGGGATAGGCAGCTTGATTGTTGACCGTATCACTTATAAGGATGAGCCTGTTATTATTGCAGGTACCGTATTAATTGCGGTATGCTTCACAATCGTCATGCTGGTAGTTGATTTGATATATGCGTATATAGATCCCAGAATCAGGGCTAAGTATGCGAGAACAAGGGGGTGATACTATGGAAAATACGGCATCAACAGATATGGAACAAAGTAAAGTTATATTTAAAAAACAAAGTCAGGCTAAGGAAATATGGCGTAGATTTAAGAAGAGCAAGGGTGCTGTTATCGGTTTGGTCATGCTTGCAGCTATTTTGTTGATTCTTGTGTTTGCAGATGTTATAGCTCCTTATGATATGGCAACTAAGCAACAGCTTGCCAATAAGCTGAAACCACCGTCTGCTGAGCATATACTCGGAACGGACTCATACGGCCGCGATGTGTTTGCACGTATCGTGCATGGCGGTAGAACGTCTTTGCTAATTGCAATACTGGCTACAATGTCATCCTGCATAGTAGGCAGTGCGCTTGGTGCGATTGCAGGCTACTTCGGTGGAAAGGTAGACAACCTGATAATGAGATCATTGGACATTTTTATGTCTGTTCCCGATATTCTTTTCACCATGGCAGTAGTGTTTGCACTTGGCGCTAACTTTGTTAACCTGCTTGTTGCGTTGACATTAGCCTATTTTACAAATTACGTAAGGCTTGTCCGATCACAGGTTCTTAACCTTGCAGAGCAGGATTATGTTGAAGCTGCCAGGGCAGGGGGTTCAAGCAGTGCCCGGATTATCATATCGCATATCATACCTAATGCGATGGGAGTTATAATTGTCAATACAACACTTAACATTGCAAAGATTATTCTATACGAGTCCACCTTAAGCTTTTTAGGCTTAGGAATGCCGCCACCAGCACCCGAATGGGGCTTAATGCTTTCCGAAGCACGTGAATTTATGCGTACTGCTCCACATTTGCTGTTCTTCCCTGCATTGGCGATTGTATTGACGGCATGTTCCGTTAACTTAATAGGTGACGGCATGCGAGATGCACTAGACCCGCATTTGAAGTCTTAGTTTATGGCATTTGAAAGGAATGTAAGATTATGAGTGAAACAATTCTGGATATAAAAGACTTATCGGTCATTTATAAGACTGACCTGGAAACAGTTGAAGCAGTTAACGGCATTGATCTTAAAATCGGCAAAGGCAAGACACTGGGACTCGTAGGCGAAACCGGAGCGGGTAAAACAACAACTGCCCTGTCCATACTGCGCTTGCTGCCCAGCACTACAGGCAGAATTTTAAAAGGTTCTATTAAATTCAATGATATTGATATCCTTGGTTTGCCTGAAAATAAAATGCGCGAGATTCGCGGTGACAAAATTGCAATGGTTTTTCAGGACCCTATGACAAGCCTGAATCCTGTAATGACGGTTGGCGATCAGATTGCAGAAGCAATTGTATTGCATAACGAGAAGCTTAGCAAAGCAGATATAGAGAAACGTGTTGAAGAAACGCTTACCATGGTTGGAATACTTCCTTCAAGAAAAATCGAGTATCCGCATCAGTTTTCCGGCGGCATGAAGCAGCGTGTAGTTATTGCAATGGCGCTTGCCTGTGAGCCTGAGCTTCTGATTGCAGATGAGCCTACAACTGCGCTTGATGTTACAATACAAGCACAAGTGCTTATGATGATTAAAGAGTTGAGGAACCGCCTTGGTACATCAATGCTTATGATAACTCATGACTTGGGAATTGTAGCAAAAATCTGTGATGATGTTGCAGTAATGTATGCTGGGGAGATTGTTGAATCCGGTACCGTTGAGGATATATTCCTGGGTAAAAAGCATCATCCGTATACCGAAGGTCTGTTTGGTTCCATTCCAAACCTTTATTCCCGCTCGAGCAGGCTGACTCCAATTCCGGGTCTGATGCCGGATCCATCCAACCTTCCTGAGGGTTGTACCTTTGCCCCAAGATGTAAACATTGCATGGATATCTGCACAAAAGTGCATCCCAATAATGTAACTGATGGCACACATTCTTTACGCTGTCATCTGTTCACTGAAAATTTGAATGCGGAACAGATTGGGGGAAAAAGAGACAATGAATAATAACAGGACTCCTTTGATTGAAACCATAGAACTAAAAAAGCTGTTCAAGTTAAATGGCGGTGCTAAGCTGCACGCTGTGGACGGTATCAATCTTAAGATTTATTCCGGTGAGACAGTCGGTGTAGTAGGAGAATCAGGGTGCGGTAAAAGCACCTTGGGCAGGACAATACTGAGGTTAATTGAACCTACGTCCGGTAAGATTCTGTATAACGGGCAGAATATCACGGAACTTAGAGCAGGCAAGATGCGTGAACTCCGCAAGGATTTGCAGATAATTTTCCAGGATCCTTATGCAAGTATTGACCCCCGCAAATCTGTAATAGAAGTTATTGCAGAATATATGTTTATCCATAAGATGTATAAAAGTAAAATTGATACGTATAACCGTGCTGCTGAATTAATGGACCTTGTTGGTTTGGCACGCCGCTATGCGAACTCTTATCCTCACGAGTTGGACGGCGGACGCCGCCAGCGTATCGGAATCGCTCGTGCACTTTCGCTGAATCCCAAATTCATAGTTTGCGATGAGCCTGTTTCAGCACTGGATGTCTCTATCCAGGCACAAATATTGAATCTGCTTATGGATCTTGAAGATGAGCTGGGATTAACATATATGTTTGTCACACATGATTTGAGTGTCGTTAAGCATATTTCAGACAAAATAATGGTTATGTATCTTGGCAAGTGTGTAGAAATGGCGCCTTCTGATGAATTATTCTCCAATCCCCTGCATCCTTATACAAAGGCGCTGCTTGCAGCAATACCTGAGCCTGATCTTTCCAAAAGGGATAATGGGTTTACTATAATCAAGGGAGAGGTCAGCAGTCCGATTAATGTGAAGCCGGGCTGCAGATTTGCAAAACGTTGTGATTTTTGTTCTGAGGACTGCAAGAATGTAGACCCTCAGCTTATTGAGGTTTCACCCGAGCATTTTGTTTCCTGCTTTTTAATAAAATAAAGCAAGTAAATATATGGAGGAGTAAAGCAATGATTGTTGGTGTTCCTAAAGAAAATAAGCATAACGAATTTAGAGTTGCAGCAATTCCGTCAGCTGTGTCTGCCTTAACACAAAAAGGCCATACTGTTTATGTGGAATATGGCGCAGGAGCCGGCAGCGGTTTTTCAGATCAGGCATATATTGACGCAGGCGCACAAATGGCTGAGAAAAAAGATGTATATGCAAAAGCTGAACTCCTGTATAAGGTCAAGGAGATTGAACCTTCAGAATATGATATGCTTCGTAAAGGCCAGGTTATATTTACATATTTGCATTCAAATGCACACCTTGAAATGACAAAGGAGCTGCTAAAAAGAGGCGTTATCGGCATCGCCTATGAGGATGTAGATGATGACAATTCTGAATTTCCGCTGCTAAGTCCTATGAGTATCCTGGCTGGGAAAGGCGGCTTTCTTGCAGCACTGTATTTTTCACAGTCGGTGCACGGTGGGACCGGGTTGCTTCTGAACAGAATCAGCGGTGTACCTACTCCACGTGTTTCTATAATCGGCTGTGGTTGGTCCGGTGTAGGTGCGGCTGAACTTGCAGCGGCCTTCGGAAACAAGGTTACCATGCTTGATTTAAGCTATAAGGCAATGGAGAAAGCTAAAGCGAAGCTGCCTGTAAATGTGGAATTCCTATATTCAAATCGTGAAAACTTAGAAATCTGTTTAAAGGAATCAGATATTATCATCAACTGTATACTGTGGGATAAAACCCGTAAAGATCACCTCATATATAGGGAGGACCTGAGTATGATGAAGCGGGGTGCAATAATTATTGATGTCGCGTGTGATGATGCAGGTGCCATTGAAACCTGTCGTTCCACAGCCCATGATGATCCTATTTTTTATGAAGAAGGTATCATACATTATTGTGTTGATAATATTCCTTCCGGTTTCTCCCGTACTGCTTCGGTTATGCTTTCGGCTGCAACACTTCCTTATGCGCTTTCTATCGCAAACAACGGCGTTGAGGCAGCATTGATGAAAGATGCACACCTACGAAGAGGTTTAACCTTTTATTACGGTGATTTGACCCTTAAAGAAACGGCTGATAAGCATAATCTTGTGTATACCGAACCTACAGTAGCTATTGCAAAGCATCCGAAATGATGAAATACCTGACAGAGAAATATGAACCGCAGAGAGTTTTGAGACATTTTGAAGACATTTGCAGCATACCGCAAAACTTGGTTTTAATGCTGTTGATGTTGTAGAAAAGACAATGATTACCGGTGAGGATACCAGGGCCATAGCCGATTTACTGCTGCTGATACCATATGACGTGCAAAAACGTTCTATGTTTAATTTAAAGTGGAAAATATGTTCATCTATGCTTTATGGTGTGGCATGTGCCAATGGTGCTTTTACAAGCCGGTTTACAGTTAGAGCCAACATAGATGAATTGAAATTTAATATTCTCAGGCAAGTAAAGCGAATTTCTGCACTTTGTGGTGCAACGCTAAAGCAATATGATGATGTTCCTGCTTGGACTAACAACCCTGACTCCAAGCTTCAGTTACTCTGCAGTAATACTTACAGGGAACTGTTCGGCAAAACACTGCAGGCAGAACCTATACATGGCAGTGTTGAAGCCGGTGTTATATCTTTTGCTATACCCGGTATGGATATTATAGGTATTGCACCAAAATCCCGTGGTGCACATACTGCCAATGAGCACTTATACCTTGAATCGATTCAGCCGTTCTGGGAGTATTTGGTCAGATTGTTAAGGAACATGTGTAACGAGAGTTAAAGTAATGATAAAAATGCTATTAAGTAAAAAAGGAGGAATAATATGATATTTGGAGTTTTAAAGGATATAAAAGAAGGCGAAAATCGTGTTGTAGTGACTCCTATTGAAGTTGTTTCCATTATTGCTGACGGACATAAAGTGCTTGCGCAAAAAGACTGTGGTATTGGCAGTGGATTTTCTAATGAACAATATAGCAAGGCAGGTGCCGAGATTGTAGACACTATGGAAGAAATGTACAGGCGTTGTGACATGCTTGTAAAAGTAAAGGAAATCGAAAAATGTGAGTATGAGCTGCTTAGAGAAAATCAGATTATTATGACCTGCATTCATCCCGCTTTGCATCCGGAGGAGGTACAAGCACTACTTGATAAAAAAGTCATCGCTTTTACTGCGGAGGACTGCCATAGATACGGCTCACCTAACTGTGAAGCAGCAGGGAAACAGGGAGCATTATTTGGACTGGAATCTTTGCTTTCCATAAACGGAGGCAAGGGCAAATTTGTTAGCGGTTTAGCAGGCGCCCCGGGAGTCAAGGCACTTATTCTTGGTGCAGGTGTAGTAGGAAAGTCTGCATTGCAAGTTTTGCAGAGCCTCGGCGCTTGGGTCACTGTATTGGATATTAACCTCGCTGCACTACGCGATATAGGCAAGATTTATAATGAACGTGTGAATACAATGTTCTGCACTAAGGAAGTAATTGCAGAATTGCTGCCGGAAACAGATCTGGTTATCAATTGTGTGAAGTGGCCGAAGCAGCGCAAAGATTTCCTGATTGATAAAGAAATGTTAACGCTGATGGAACCTGGGTCTGTGCTGGTGGATATCAGCAACGATGATCCCGGAGCAATCGAGAGCAGTCATGAGACACATCACGATAATCCGCGTTATGTTGTGAATGGAGTTGTGCATTATTGTGTTAGTAATATTCCCGGTGCAATTGCCCAGTCTACATCTATTGCATATGCTGCGGAAATGCTGCCGTATTTTAGGAGTATTCTAAATGATGGCGTAGAAGAAGCTTGTGTAAAAGATGGCTTTATAAGACGTAGTCTCACGGCTTATAAAGGGCTATTGACCCATGAGGAAGCGAGTGCTCTTCAGAACAGACCGTGGATTCGTCCCGAGAAAGCACTTGGAATTGAGAACAGAAAGCTGGATTACGCTCCACCTGCAACCACAACCCGATCAGAAAACTATATCGACAAATAGGTTGGAGCAGTCAACTTATCTGGGAAATTCCGTACCAGAATTAGATTAAGTTTGGGTAGATCTCTCTTCATGTTCGGGGAAATCTCTCTTTATTGAGAAGACTTCCCCGGTTTTTTTAAGCCTTCAATCCCAGCTCATACACTTCTTTCAGTGCATCAGTATTCTCAGCTGCCGGCATATAGTCGTCCGTACATACTCCGTATACGTCTATCAGGTTCATTTCCTCCGGAATTACTTATTTCTTCCTATACTTATGCTGTACAAACTCTTTAAAATCCTCAATCTCCTTAATAGCCTCAGGGGATAAGTCCTCATCTGCTTTATATGTATTCTGAGGGGAGCTTACTAAGAATTGATTTTTTGAGTTATTGAGAACCTTTTCTGCTGTCTCTCTGATATCGCTTCTGCACAATAAATAGTCCAGTGACACGTCAAAAAAGTCAGCCAATTTTATCAAAGTATCTTTGTCCGGGAATCTGACATTGGTTTCATACTTTGATACGGTCGAATATGATATGATCAACTTACCCGCAAGGGCATACCTTGTCAGGTTATTTTCTTCTCTTAAAGCTTTTAATCTTTCACCGAATTCCATGAAAATACACCTCTAAAATGTTCTGCCCGTACGTATATATATACATATATATGATGTTAACACAATTTGTCCAAACGGGGCATAAATTGGACGAATAGGGACAAATGATGTTGACAATGGACGAAAAGTCCAGTAATATGTAATTATTATTGGACTATGTGTCTACTATTTTTTGGAGGTAGCAGTATGAATCTGGAGCTTTACAAGACAAGTAACCCCAAAGGTAATACCGTAATAGCCGTAGTTTACGGAGCTGCAAAAAGATTATTCAGAATTGAAGAAGAACCTCTTTCAGACAAGGAAATGGACGAAGGGTCCAATGGACGCATTGTGAAAAAGCAGCTCAGATGTGCTGTATCAGGCTGCTTTGATAAAGACAATATCTGTTGTAAGGAATGTGATATCAAAAAATGCCGTTTTAAGTGCAATTTCATAGATAAAGAGGTATGTGAGCACCAATTTATATAACTGTTCCGAATTATCTCGCCATCTGCTCAATTTCCTTTGTGCCCGTTTTTGAAACGGGCTTTTTACTTAGTTGTCCGGTATGTCTGATGGGCATAGCGCCTGTGGATATGTGGATAACTTTTTATATTTCAAAAGAGTAATATATGAAGGGAGATGTCGAAACGTGTAGAAATTTGAAATACAGCAATCAATTCATAATTGGTCCATATATAGAATTTTTAAGCAGCAAAATAAATACCATATTAGTAGTAATAATCGAAGGAAGGTTTAAAGTAAATGAAAAGGTATAGAATTTTTTTATTGGCTCTTATCCTGGCTTTATGTCTGGGAATAGCTGCATGCAACAATACGCAGGAAGCACCTGGAAGCATCATTGAGTCACCGCCTCTGAATAACGGGGTTCAGAAAGGTGAAATTCTAAAGGTGCATTATATTGATGTAGGGCAGGCAGACGCAATTCTTATACAGGGGCCTGGGGACGAGAATATTGTTATTGATGCCGGTAATAATAGTGACAGTGATGCGGTAGTTAATTATATCAGGGCTCAAGGGGTTAAGGAGCTTAAAGCAGTTATTGGCACCCACCCTCATGAAGACCATATTGGAGGTTTGGATGCTGTAATCCAAAGCTTCGGTGTGGAAAAGGTATATCTGCCTAAGGCAGTGCACACATCGGAGACCTTCAGGGATGTCTTGCAGGCAGTCAGCGACAAGGGTTTAAAGGTTACGACGGCTGTTAAGGGGGTAAGCATACCCCTATCGTCCTTTACTGTTGAGTTCGTAGGACCGGTAAGAAATGATTATGACAACCTGAATAATCATAGTGCAGTGTT
>CAZUGK010000107.1:12895-14088 GCA_964619815.1 uncultured Clostridiaceae bacterium
ATATGGGGCGACCAGCTTTATTTTCCAAGGAGATGCTGAGGAAGAAAGTGAGAGAGATATTCTGGAGAGCGGCATGAGAGGCAAGCTCAAGGCGGATGTGCTGAAGGTGGGTCACCATGGGAGTTCCAGTTCTACGACGCCGGAATATCTTGCGGAGGTAAGCCCGGAATATGCAGTGATTATGGTAGGAAAGGGAAATGACTACGGTCATCCCCATAAGGAGACAATAGAGCTTTTAAAGGACAAAGGCATTGCTGTCTATAGGACGGATGAGCAAGGTACAATTGTCGCAGAAAGTGATGGGAAAAGCATCAAGTTCAATACAAAACCTGTCAGCAGCAGCTATGACACGGAAAACTCAAACACTCCCAAGCTTTATGTGGATTCGGAGGGAAAAGGGCTTATAAAAGGAAATATAAACAGCAAGGGCGAGAAGATATATCATCTTCCGGGAGGTGCTTATTACGAAAAGACTATCCCGGAGAAATGGTTCAAGACAGAGAAGGAAGCCCAGGATGCCGGTTTCAGGCCATCCGGCAAATAATGTCCCTTCCGGACAATGCCTTGTCTGGAAGCATGTTAAGCAGAGCTTAACTACATGGACAAATCAATGTATGTTTTGTAAACAAAACTTGGAGGTAAGAAAATGCAGTGCATTGTTGACAGACTTGAGGGAGACTATGCGGTTATTGAGTATTTTGACCAGGTGCTGAATCTTCCCAGGGTGTTTCTTCCCAATGAGGTTCGCGAGGGAGATGTATTGGATGTCATTGTAATGCTGGATGATGACGAGACCAGCAAGATGAAAACATCTATTAAAAAATTGATGGATGAAGTTTGGGATGGATAAATAAACTGGTCGAGTGTTGTACTTGACCGGTTTTATTGAAATACAATAGCAGGGCTCATGGCAAAGTATGTCGTTTATTTATTAACAAGCAATTATTGGCATAAAATCGTTGATTTCAAACGTGAATGATAATAAAATTTAATAAAGGAAATATTTTGAAGGGGTGGAGCTTATGGGTAGTACTAACCTGTTTTTTTACAAGGGTGAGGGCAGGATCGACAGTCAGAGGGTTGCCTTGAACGGCGAGAGGACGGTTGTAATAAGGGATGCATGCTCCGAGCTTGTTGTCGAAGGTATCAGGGATATCGAAATCAGCCATATGCACGGCAACAGGGTAAAAATC
>CAZUGK010000108.1:0-13749 GCA_964619815.1 uncultured Clostridiaceae bacterium
TGATTGCATGTGTTCTTGAAGAACTGCTGCAGCTTCCTGTTCAGATGATAGTTCTTGGTACAGGAGACCAAAAATATGAGGATATGTTCAGATATGCTGCAGCTAAGTATCCGGATAAGGTCTCTGCAAACCTGAAATATGACGGAGTATTGGCTCAGAGGATTTATGCAGGCTCAGACATGTTCCTGATGCCGTCGTTATATGAACCCTGCGGGCTGAGCCAGCTTTTCAGCCTGAGATACGGCACGGTGCCGATAGTGAGGGAAACCGGCGGGCTGAAGGATACTATAAAGCCTTACAATGAATTTACCGGGGAAGGCACCGGGTTTTCCTTTGTAAACTACAATGCCCATGAAATGCTGGATACAGTCAAGCGTGCACTGGGAGTCTACGAGCAGAAGGATGCATGGGAGACCATTATAAGGAACGGAATGAAGCAAGATTTTTCCTGGGGCAAGTCAGCTCGGGAGTATATGGAGTTATATCAAAGGGTATTGAGCGAAGGTAAGTAAGCGATATATATTAATATATTGCTCTGCAGACTGGTTTCGAGTTACGCGATTTAGGCTGGGCTTTGGAGAACAAAAATGGACTTGAGATTTTCAAGCCCATTTTTTATTTGTCAATAAAAAATTTAAAACTTACATTAGTATAAATTTCCTGTTAAAATTTCTTAAATATTTCTTTTTTGGCTCCGCATACCGGGCATACATCGGGTGCTTCACCTGTTCCGGTATAACCGCAAATCGGACAGATATGAATTTCGTTAATATCCATATCCTTGCCTTGCTTTGCATTATCCTGAGCTTCCTGAAACAGCCTTGCATGAATCTTCTCAGCTTCCAGTGCAAAGTGAAAAGCTCTTTCTGCCCCTTTTTCCTCCTGAAAACGTGCGGCTTCCAGGTAGACCGGGTACATCTGATTTACCTCGTGAAGTTCACCGTTTATTGACCCTTGAAGATTCTCAACTGTTTTTTGAACTCCAAATACAGCCCCTGCAGGAACGGTATAGTCACCGATCTGTTCTCCCAGAACCTTGAAGTGATTATCGGCGTGAGCCCGCTCTGCGTAAGCGATTGCGCCAAATAGCCTTGCAATATTCGGGAAACCTTCCTTTTCGGCAATATCGCCCCAAATGAGATACCGCATGTGAGCCATGCTTTCACCGCCGTAAGCGGAACGCAAAAAGTCCGCAGTCATTGCATTTTTTACCGTCAACTACAAAACCTCCTTAATATTACTTCTGTAGCATATTATACCTATTATGACTGAACTATATTCTGCATACCATGTCAAAAAGTTAAAAGCCCACCAGGGAGACAGGTGGGCTTAAGTTGGTTTTTAAGGTATATAATTATACTACTGGTGGGCCACCGAAGCCGAAAGTTCTTCCGAAACCACCAAATGCGATAATCGCAAGTATGATGATGAAGAAGAAGTTATTGTCTATACCCCAGGACGGACCTGCTGCAAGAAGTATGAACAACAGAAGCAAAAGCAGGAAGCCGTTGTTATGGCAAAGACCTGCAAAAGGTGATACTGCTGCTCCTGGTAGGCAGCCGGCAGCTGCGACGCCAGGATTAACTGATCCATAACCGTTAGCCATAATTCCACCTCCTTTCAGGATAACAGGTTGTTTACCCTTTCCTCAATAACATACTATGTACATGCATAAAATTTGTTACTGGCTGCATTAAATTTATTTCTTATGAAGCTATCTGGTACAAGGTTCAGAATAAAAAATTGATAATTTATTAAAGTTTTGCAGATAAATAAGTATATGGAAAGTATTATGACTAATTTGCAGGGAGGTATCGGTATGCAAGATACAGCAAAAATTATTAAGGTCAAGAAGAATCCTGAAGGTGATATAACAGATGTTATGTTTCAGAATGGAAATGTATATTCAGTTGATGAGGCTGTAACAATGGCCAGGGACGGACTGATTTCCGGCATTAGTGTAGGACGTGCGAAAAACGGAAGAGAGTATTTGAGAAGCACACCCAATGGAAGTCAAGAAGACAACCTTGACAATAAGCCTACTTTTTAACCATAAAACAGAGGAGGCAGTGATAACATGCAGAGGGATAAAGATTTGGTCAAAAAAATAATAGGAATTGAATGCCCTACTGACAAGGTGGCTGATAGAGTGATTAACGTGCTGGAGGAATATAACCTTGACGGGCAATACCAGATTACATCAAGAATTGATGACGACTATGATGAAACAAGGCTGAAATATTACCGGGCCTTTTCGGAAACAGAGGATAATCCTGATCTCATAATGGTTGTCAAGGAAGGTAAGGATGATTACGTAGCAAAGATTGTAGATGCATATATGGATTGATACAGAAAATTTCAAATAAACTTGATACTTCTTTAACAAAGGTGTAAAATAAAATTGTGAAATAATGAACAAAGTAGATACTTATGGAAATCAGGTGAGTATATTGAGTGCGAAGATTGAGTGTATCCGAAAGATGCTTGAAGAGCATGGCATTGCATATACCCAACAGAGAGAAGACATACTAAGCTTATTTATTACAGAACCCAAGCACTACAAACCTGATGAGGTATTCAAACGCTTAAGGTGCAGGGGCATAGGCATAGCTACGGTATACAGAACCCTTGAGATGCTGAGGGAATGTGGTGTCATAAAGCAAATAAGCGTTGGCAAAGAAAGATTCTATGAGCTCAAGAAGCCGGAAGGTAAATGCATCTATATACATTTCAAATGCAACAAATGCGGCAACTTCAGCGATTACTTCGATATGGAGTCAGTGCAGGAGTATGCGAGAGCGATTGATTCAGCAGAAAAAAAGATGGATGTGGAAGTCAGGGATGTAAATATTAATGTGTACGGATTGTGCAGTAAATGCAAACAGGAAAATGAGTTATCCAGCCTGGGGAGTTAAAACCCTGGGTTTTTTCTTTTTTGGATTTTTTCCTGAATTCTAGGAATACTTAAATGTAGAAATCTCGCAAATAAGAGAAGGAGTTATCATGAAGGAATACTATGTGGATTTGCATGTACATATCGGACGTTCTTCCAAGGGGAAGGAAGTGAAAAAAGCAACAGCTTCCAATCTCACCTTTGAGAATATTGCTTTCGAATCCTATCATAGAAAGGGAATTGATGTCATAGGGGTAGTGGATTGCGCATCTCCATATATTATAGAAGACATAGAAGCGCTGCTTTATAAAGGGGAAATCAATGAAAAAGATGAAGGTGGAATGGATTACCACGGAGGACAGACTCTAATACTTGGCGCGGAGATTGAAACTCATGAAGCAGCGGGCTGCAGCGCACACTCCTTGTGCTTTTTTCCCAGTCTAAAACAGTTAAAAGAATTTTCAGCTGAACTTTCGAAACATGTAAAAAATATAATGCACTTATGCTATATGAGCCACCTAAGCGGCCAGGAGCTTTTCAACCTTGTAGACAGCTTGGGAGGGGTTTATATACCTGCTCATGTGTTTTCACCTCACAAAAGCTTTTATGGCAACTGCTGCAGCTCATTGCATGAAATATTCGATGAGGCTTCCTTCGCGAGTATTCCTGCGGTTGAGCTCGGGTTAAGTGCAGATGCAGCGATGGCAAGCTTGCTCAGCGAACTTGCAGGCAAAGCCTTCATAAGTAACTCAGATGCACATTCCCTGATTAAGATGGGCAGGGAATACAATATCTTTGAGATGCAGGAGCCTAGTTTTAACGAAGTGCTCAAGGCGCTGAAAGGAGAAGCCGGAAGAAGGATAAAGGCAAATTATGGGCTTAATCCCAAACTGGGGAAGTATCATAGGAGCTTTTGCAACACATGTGATTCCATTATAGAAGGTGAGCCCCCGGTCTTAAGCTGCCCTGTTTCCGATAAGCACTCTGTCGTTGTGGGGGTACTGGACAGGATAGAATTGATAAAGGACAGAAAAGTCCCTGATCCGGCAAGGGAAGCAAAATACCATTACCAGGTGCCTCTGGAGTTTCTCCCGAAGGTTGGTCCCAAGACCATTGACAGGTTAATTGATCATTTCGGAAGCGAAATGAACATACTTCACAGGGCGACCGAAGAGGAACTGAAAAATGTAGTCAAAAGCGAAATAGCGGAAAACATAATTCTTGCAAGGGAAGGCAGAATAGGAATAGGCGCCGGTGGCGGGGGGATTTATGGAAGAGTGGAAGTATAGAGCTTGCGCATATTGTATTGGAGGAAGCAATGGAAAAGAAGGATAAGGATTTTTACCAGAAAAGAAGAATGGAAGTATTCAGGGAAATAGTTAGAATACTTTGGAATGATGGTACGGCAAAGGAAATTAATGAATTGGTTTCCCGCCTCATAAAAAGCGGAAGATATGAAAAGTCGGAAGAAGGCACATTGAAGAAGCAGATCGATATTTCTATGGGCCTGGATGCCAGGGGCATGGATACCGAAATGTCGGCGGATATTGACGCCGCCTTTAATCTCAGAAGAGTCGAAAAACCACTTGTTTCGGTATTGGATGAGTTATGTGATATTTGTGAAAGGGAGGAAGGGGGGAAGCCATGTACCGGCAGCTGCAGCCACGGTGCAACGGACTACAGCAGGGATAAGGGAATAAAAATTGATAACGGTAAATGCCTTTCCTGTGGTTACTGCGTATCTGAATGTTCCTTTGACGCTATTTTAGATAAGATTGAATTCGTCCCGATTATAAAGCATCTGAAGGAAAAAAAGCGGTCGGTTTATGCCATTGTGGCTCCTGCTTTTATTGGTCAATTCGGAGAAGGCATAAAAGCGGGTCAAGTGAGGAGCGCGCTTAAATATATGGGCTTCAGAGATATGATTGAGGTTGCCGTGCTCGCAGATCTTCTGACCCTCAGGGAAGCATTTGAATTTGAAAAGTTGGTTCACGAAAGGAAAGACTATCTTATAACCAGCTGCTGCTGTCCTATTTGGATGAAAATGGTGCAGAAAGGATACCCTGAGCTGCTTGAGCATTTTTCTCCTGCGGTATCACCGATGATTGCAACCGGAAGAGTGCTGAAGGAGCTCAATGAAGAAGCTGTCGTCGTTTTTATCGGGCCTTGCATAGCAAAGAAGAGCGAGGCCAGGGATGAGGAGCTTGAAGGTGCCGTTGATTTCGTTCTCACCTTCAGGGAAATGGAGGAGGTTTTCAAAGCATTGGAAATAGACCTGGGCAGTTTGCCCGACGATCATAAGGAGCAGTCGTCCCTGGGAGGAAGAATATATGGAAGAACCGGGGGTGTAAGTAAATCAGTGGAAATGGTAGTGAGGCGGCTTATGGGAGCGGATGTTGATTTTCGCCCATTTCAGGCAGATGGGGTAAAAGCATGCAAGGAGGTTCTTGATAAATTGAAAGCCGATGAATTGGATGCCAATTTTGTTGAAGGCATGGGCTGCAAAGGCGGCTGTGCAGGCGGACCCAGGTCCATGCTAAGCATTGAAAGGGCTATGGAAGAAGTGAATGAATATGGTGAGGAAGCTGTCTTTAGAAACCCCATTGATAACGAAAGGATTTCTGCAATAATGGAGAAGACCGGAATAAAAGATGCTGAGGATATAATTGAGGGGAAGGGCTACATACTTCTGGGTAGAGATGTGTGAGATATCCGATGAGAAGAAGGACAACTGCATAAAGGTAGTTTTGAAGCTGTAGCTATAAGCTGCGGCTTTGCTTTATAAAAAGGCTTCAATTTAAAAACTGATATCAAGGAAGCCTTCGCTGAAGCTCGCTAACGGGGCATGGCAGATTAAGGTGGAATATATGCTCCTACTCGTTAGAAAGGGTGAGTGTATTGATTTCATCAAACGATAACTCTATAATGGTATTTATAGGTATAATTCTGTAAACATTATAAAATAACTTTAGAATGAGAAAGGGTGTTAACATGGACGAACTAAGAAATTCAAAGTGCAGTGAGGTTTTTAGGTATTTTGAAGAAATATCGGCAATTCCGAGGGGTTCAGGAAATGAGAAACAGATAAGCGACTATTTGGTCCGGTTTGCCAGGGCTCATGGCTTGGAAGTCATTCAAGACAAGGCATTGAACGTAATAATTAAAAAACCGGCATCCCCGGGATATGAAAATGCTCCTACAGTTATACTTCAGGGACATATGGACATGGTTTGTGAAAAAAATAAAGGAACTGTACATGATTTTACTAAGGATCCAATAAAGCTGAGAATTGTTGAGGATATGTTGTATGCCCAAGGGACAACTTTGGGGGCGGATGATGGGATTGCACTGGCTTATGTATTGGCATTGCTGGCATCGAAGGATGCATTGCATCCCAGTCTTGAGGCATTGTTTACTTCTGACGAGGAAAATACAATGAGCGGAGCACCGGCTTTGGATGCCGCGCAGCTTAAAGGGAAACTGTTGATAAACCTGGATTCGGAAGAAGAAGGAAAGTTTCTTGTAAGCAGCGCCGGAGGCATGAAAGGGAAGCTTGTAATACCTGTGAAGTGGGAAAAAGCACCGCAGAATCTGGCTGCATACAGGCTGAGCGTAGGCGGTCTCAAGGGTGGACATTCAGGAGCCGAGATAGACAAAGGCCGGGGCAATGCAAACAAATTGCTGGGGCGGCTTTTAAACAATATAAAGAAAGAGTGCGAATTCTATATTGCTGAGATCAACGGAGGCCTCAAGTCCAATGCAATACCCAGAGAAGCAGAGGTGCTGCTGCTGACGAAAGCAGGTAACTTGCCAAAGCTGACTGCTTTAGCAAGTGAACTGGAGTCTGTATACAAAAATGAACTGAGAGCAGTTGAACCTGCTGCATATATAAGATTTGAAGATGCTTCGGATAAGGTGGAAAGGGTTTTTTCGAAGGAAACAGCAGACAAGGTGATAAATTTAATTGTGTTGCTGCCAAACGGCATTCAGAGTATGAGCATGGAGATGCCTGACCTTGTCGAAAGCTCGACAAACCTTGGTGTGGTTAATACTACAGACAGTGAGGTATGGCTGATAAATGAGATACGAAGCTCGGTCAGGAGCCTGAAAATAAATATTCTTAACCAGGTTGAAGCTCTGGCAGTCGTTGTGGGAGGTAGTGTCAGAGTAGAATCCGATTATCCGGAATGGGAGTACAATCCAGAGTCAAAGCTAAGGGCATTATTTGTAAAGGTGTACAAGAAAAAATATCAGACAGAACCTGAAATTATTGCTGTACATGGCGGCCTGGAATGCGGTGTTTTCATGAGCAAGATAAGCGGCCTGGATGCTATTTCTTTAGGACCGGATATGTATGATGTACATACTCCTGATGAACATTTAAGCATACCGTCCACAGAGAGGGTGTGGGAGTTCTTACTGGAGGTATTGAAGGAAATCAATGAAATATAGGTTCTGGGGGGAGGGAACGGTATTGACCGTTCCGGTCGTAAGGACAAATGTAAAGGGGTAGCATATATGGGTGAAAAAACAGTTGGATTGCAAGATAAAAATAGTATTTTAGGGGTATTTTACGGAGCAATTTCTTTTGTCGCATGGGGGTTTCTGCCGCTGTACTGGAAGCTGCTCAAGGATATACCGTCAGACGAGATTTTAGCTCATAGAATATTCTGGTCATTTATTTTTGTCGGAGGGATACTCTTTTTTAGAAGAGGCATAGGAGTAATAAAGGAAACCTTAAAGGACAGGAAAAATATGAGGAATGTACTTTTATGTGCATTTTTCATAACAATCAACTGGGGCTTGTACATCTGGGCCGTAAACTCCGGCAATATTATCCAGTCCAGCATGGGTTACTATATAAACCCGCTGATGGTTGTAATTCTGGGAACTACGGTATTAAAGGAAAAACTTAACATGCTTCAGTATGTATCCATAGTTTTTGCTGCTATAGGAGTAGCTATTATGACGATACAGTTTGGCAGCATCCCATGGGTTGCCCTTCTTTTAGCTATAACCTTCGCACTATACGGTCTGTTTAAAAAGCTTCTAAAAGCTGAGTCGCTGGTAGGACTGGCGTTGGAGACAACAGCAATCATGCCGCTGGCCTTAGTCTATATACTGTTTAAGCTTTTCAGCAGACAAAGCGCTCTTTACACAGTATCACCCTCAACTATAATATTATTGCTTTTTTCAGGGATAGCAACTGCTACGCCGCTTTTATGGTATGCAATGGGAGCAGCGAGGGTGAAGCTTTCAACAATGGGTTTTCTTCAGTATATATCTCCGACGATAAGCCTCATTATTGGAATATTTGTTTATGGAGAGAAATTTACGGACACACATCTTTTAAGCTTCAGTTTTATATGGATAGGATTGATAATATATTCCTTCTCAAATCTTAAGGTAATAAGAAAATTCAGAGGCAGCAGGCAAGCTGCAGGTGATGTGAAAGAGAGCTGAAATTTCACATAGTTTTTAATAAAAAGGCAAGAATAAGTATGGGTACGAGGTTTTGAGGCGCAGGGGCGGGTATATATGCCCGCCTTTTGTTTGGACGAACAACTTTTGCAAAAACTATGTAAGGATAGGTGAAAGCTATGGGAGTTACTATGAACAATATGGATATGCACGACCTGGAGGACGTGCTGTACGAGACATCGAAATTCAATGACAAGGATTTCAAAACCTTTGAAGAAGCATTGCTGGATATGTACGGAGGAATAAATACCGAAAACCTGAAGAAAATGATAGACTACGTGGAGCATGAGCTTGGATTGAAATCCGATGCGGATTTGACTCATCTTGACAGAAACCAGAAAGAAAAAATCATAGAGTTTGCCTCAAAGCTGTAATAATAGAATAAAGCAGCCATGCTACCAGCTATGTATGGCTGCTTTTGATTTAAACGGAATTATTTCCTTTCCTGCCTGTGTTCCGCGATAAGCAGGTCAACCATTCTTCCGTAGCTTCTGACACCGTCCTTCTGCTTATTGGCTTTAAGATATGCATTATTGATTTTGTTCGATGTACGCTCGACGGGCCCTTCATATTGCTCCCAAAATTCATTAAGCGCTCTGAGGTCATGCAGGACTCCTTCGCTGTAACTTTTAGTCAGCTCAATATATGAGTCACGGTCATTTTTATACAGGGCATTCATTGAATTTGTCAATGCCAGCAATATCCCGGAGTACTTGTAGTTAACATCGGGGTGTGCAGTACAGGCAAGATAGGCAATATAGTTGGCTTCATCCTCCCGCGAGAAACCCCTCTGATGGGCCATTTCATGAGAAGCGGTGGAAGGAAGCGTAGCTTCAGGTATAGACACATTTACGTTTGCTTCTCCTGTAAAAGGAAAATAAATGCCGCATATGCCGGTATAGTTCATCAATTCTGAAAGCAGGATCGGCTTGGGGCTGCCGTAGCTTCCGGCCAGCTCAGGATACTTATCCGCTATTCTTTCATAGCCTTTATAGCAGTTATTCAGTATATCGCGGCTGCTGCCCGGTATATCAATATTCCCGTCTGCATCAACACTTACTTCAGGCCTTATTGCGTTTGCCCTTTCAATTAGGCTCCGGCACAGGCTTTCCAATTCCTGAACAGAAGCAGGCTGCACATCAAGGCCTGCAATACTTGCGAAGGGCATTCGATAGTAATTCAGCCCCCATAGGGCTAAAAAGCTGAAAAGAGCAATACTGAATATAACAAGAGCATTAGTTATGTACTTTATCAGAGGAATGGCATTGATGCCCCGCCTGGAAACAGCCTTAACCAGGGAACTTACAGTGTAAACTATAAATACTGCGGGTAGGATTATTACTATAAGCTCTGCAACAGAAAAAGGAAAAATGCCTGTAGCTTTGCTGAGTATGCGGCCGATCGGCCTATATATTCCCGCAGAATAAAACTTCTCGACTAGCGCGGGATATTTGGATGATATATGGACAAGACCCGCGCATAAAGGTACCAGAAGTATTATTGCAAGCTTTTTCAATAATTTTCTATTGTTCATTTTATACTCCGCTTTCAAAATATGGGTTAATTTAAAATATTATATCATGGACTAAAATAGTATTACAAATAATTGACTATAAAATGTAACAGTCTGGTACAAAATGCAACAGTTATAATATTTTTTACAAATTAAGGCAAAATTGAAATTTATATAAAATTCAGAAATTGATACTTGACATTGGCTTACTACCAGTGTAGAATATAAGAAATTTACTTATTCACGGCGATGAAGAGGATTAGTAAAGAAGAAGATTCTAAAAGAGAGGAAAACTCACCGGCTGAAAGGTTTTCTGAGATTATTTTTCTTGAACCCGCCCTCAAAGCTGCAGATGAAAAGTCTTGCCGCAGTCCTGCGTTATGGGCATACAAGCGGATTGTACGCTAAAGCCATTTTCTAGAGGTGGCTTTTGAGTATGGTCAAATTGGGTGGTACCGCGAAACAGCCTTCGTCCCTTTTATTTGGGATGGAGGTTTTTTATTTTAATTTGGAGGTGTATTATATGAAAAGCAATGAAACTAATATAGATTCAGTAATATTGAAAGAAGCAATTATGGATAAGCATGTACCTGATGATTTTTACTCTACTACAAACAATACCACAATGATATTCCTGGATGGCAGATGGATTACCGTTCAAAATCAAAGGATGGATGCAGTTATTGCAGTAAATGAAAGCGGCGCATACTGCAAAAAGCTGCGCGACGTTAAAAAGGGAGAAAAGCTTGTATGCGGAGATACGGGAGTCAAGGTCCTAAGCCGGAATAATAATGAAGATGGACATAGCTTTGAGTTTATGAACAACTGTGTTTCCTCTGAAAGAAGGAATGAACTGATTATTAGGGAGCTGGCTGACAGTATAGCCGGCAGCAATAAGAAAATTACATTCGTGTTAGGTCCGGTAGTAGTGCATACCGGAGGGGATGTGTACCTGAGGGAGCTTATACGGGAGGGTTATGTCGCAAGTATTCTCGCCGGCAATGCTGTTGCTGTTCATGACATCGAAAAGAGCCTTTACGGCACTTCCCTCGGAGTATGCGCAAAATCCGGCAGAGTAGTGGATAAGGGTTACCGCAACCATATGAGGGCAATCAACCAGGTGAACAGGTATGGAAGTATAAAAGGAGCTGTTGATGCAGACGCAATAAACTCAGGCATCATGTATGAATGTGTAAAAAATGATGTTCCTTTTGTTCTTGCAGGCAGCCTGAGAGACGACGGCCCGCTGCCGGATACAATATCAGATATGATAAAAGCGCAGGAGGCTTATTCAAAATATCTGCATAACGCAGATATAGTAATGATCCTGGGCAGTATGCTCCATGGAATTGCTTCTGGCAACATGCTTCCTGCAAATATCCAGATGGTATGCGTGGATATAAACCCTGCAGTTGTAACCAAGCTAAGCGACAGAGGCAGCAGCCAGGCTGCAGGAATAGTGACGGATGTGGGCCTGTTTTTAAATCTGTTGGTTAAAGAATTAAAAGAAAACCAATTGAGACAGGTTATTTAAGCTGGCGTAAAACAGCTATCAAAAGGTAGTGCCCAATATTTTGCACAATGCAAAAACGCATAGATGCTTTGTATATCAAGGCTTTATGGGCTATTAAATATATCTGGCTGTAAATATAATTACAGTTACTGTTAAATATATAACAAAAGGTGCCGGGTATTTGGCACTTTTTTGTTTTTTTAATATTATTCCAGATTTCATGGCTACATAAGCTGACCATCAAAAGGGTTGAAATCTCTGATAAAATTTTGACGAAAAAATTTAAATATCTTGAAACGTAAAACTTGGCATAAAAGTTGCTAAATATTTGACAATGAAAGCTGTTGCCTCAGATAATATGTTGGCTTTATAGTAAAATTTTTATAAAAGGGAGATTGATTGTCCCGAATAAAGGAGGAAGCGTTTATGAACTTTAGCCTGACTAAGGAACAGGAAATGGTTAGGAAGCTTTTTAAGGAATTCAGCGAAAACGAAGTTAAGCCTATTGCGGCAGAAATCGATGCAACCGAGAGATTCCCAAGAGAGACAGTGGAGAAAATGGCACGATATGATATGATGGGAATACCGTTCCCCAAGAAATACGGCGGTGCCGATGGAGACAACCTTTCATACGCAATTGCAGTTGAGGAGCTTTCAAAGGTATGTGGAACTACAGGCGTTATACTTTCGGCTCACACTTCCCTGGGGGCTCATCCAATATATCAGTATGGGACAGAAGAACAGAAAATGAAATATCTCGTTCCGCTGGCAAAAGGGGAAAAGGTTGGAGCTTTTGGCTTGACAGAGCCTAATGCAGGCAGTGATTCCTCAGCCCAGCAGACAGTTGCAGTATTAAGCGGGGACAATTATATATTGAATGGCTCCAAGGTGTTTATAACAAACGGCGGAGAGGCTGATATCTATATAATATTTGCAATGACTGACAAATCAAAAGGAAACAAAGGCATAAGCGCGTTTATTGTAGAAAAGGATTTTAAGGGCTTCAGCATTGGCAAGAAGGAAGAGAAGCTCGGTATCAGAGGTTCAAGCACAACTGAACTGATATTTGAAAACTGTGCAGTGCCTAAGGAAAATCTTCTGGGGGAAGTTGGAAAAGGCTTTGGAATAGCAATGCAGACACTGGATGGAGGAAGAATCGGTATTGCAGCACAGGCCCTTGGAATAGCAGAGGGTGCGCTGGATGAATGCGTTAAATATATGAAAGAAAGAAAACAGTTCGGAAAACCGCTTTCAGCCTTCCAGGGCTTGCAGTGGATGGTGGCGGATATGGCAACGCGGGTAGAAGCAGCAAGGTACCTTGTTTACAATGCAGCAGACAAGAAGGACAAGAAGCTCCCATTTTCTACAGAAGCTGCAATGGCAAAGCTGTACGCAGCAGAAACTTCAATGGAGGTTACCACAAAAGCAGTGCAGATTTTCGGAGGATATGGATATACAAGGGATTATCCTGTAGAGAGAATGATGAGGGATGCAAAGATAACTGAGATATATGAAGGTACTTCGCAGGTGCAGAAAATGGTCATTGCAGCGAAGCTGCTGAAGTAATCATTATAAACTAGGAGGTTATATTATGAAAATAATAGTCTGCATAAAGCAGGTTCCAGATACAAACGAGGTTAAGCTTGACCCTAAGACCGGAACCCTTATAAGAGATGGAGTTCCAAGTATAATAAATCATGATGACATGAATGCGCTGGAAGAGGCTCTTAAGCTTAAGGATAGATACAAGGATGTTGAAATAACAGTGCTTACAATGGGGCCTCCACAAGCAGATGTAGCACTCAGGGAAGCTCTGGCAATGGGAGCGGACAGGGCAATACTTGTTACAGACAGGGCTTTTGCCGGTGCCGACACATGGGCTACCTCAAATACTCTTACAGCAGCAATTAAGAAAATAGCTGATTTTGACATGATATTCTGCGGCAGACAGGCAATTGACGGAGATACTGCACAGGTCGGACCTCAGATTGCAGAAAAGCTTGACCTGCCTCAGGTCACTTATGTCCGGAAGATGGAAGTAAACGGTGATGCAGTGACGGTACAGAGAGCATTGGAAGACGGTTATGAGGTAATTGAGGTAAAAATGCCCTGTGTACTCACTGCAATAAAAGAGCTGAATACACCAAGATATGCAAGCGTCAAAGGCATATTTGACGCATATAGGGAGAAAAATGTCGAAGTCTGGACTGCAAAGGATATTGAGATTAACCCTGAAATAATCGGCTTAAATGGTTCACCAACGAATGTAAGAAAAACTTTCACACCTGAGCCTAAAGGAAAGGGAACAATTCTTCCCGGCTGCGACAAGGATTCGGTATGCGACCTTTT
>CAZUGK010000109.1:0-11121 GCA_964619815.1 uncultured Clostridiaceae bacterium
ATATCTTTGATCTATATATCTAATTACAATACTTTCATCGGCAGCAGCATCTACAGTTACCTGAACCTGTTCTTCATCCCATTTCACATTGACCTTATGCCCACTTTGCGCCACGAGGCCTTTATATTGACCATTATCCCAGGAAGCCGGGATAGCAGGCAAAACATGAATTTCTCCGCTATAGCTTTGCAAAAGCATTTCTGCTACACCTGCCGTAAAGCCGGTATTCCCATCAAGCTCGTAAATCCCTCCTGTAACTGAATTAGTTGAGCCCTCATGAGTAATCATCATATTTTCTCTGCTTAAAAAAGCTATCATTGGCTTTACAAATTCACCTGCTGCTTTACCATCCAGAAGCCTCGCATTATACAGTATCAGAAGTGCACCTGCCCAATTTGCAAAAATAATATCCTTTGCATTTTCTCCAAGCCGACGGCGCAATGTAGTTTCAATTGCCGCTTTCTATCGTTTCTGTATTCTATAATTCTCTTATCTATAGGTAGTCCACTTGCACTGTTGTGCGGCAGGGTCAGCTCGCACTTGTTCATCCATGCCGAATGCTCCGTACAATGCTCTGCATAAATTTTATCATAAGACATGTTTTCCGTCATATCGATAAGCTTTTTGCAGTATTCTTCCTTATCCGGATAAAACATATCTGTAGCTGCCGTCAGATAAAGAATCAGGCTTGTCGCATTATCAACCATTATTCCTTTCCTGGACCATGAAACAGAACCATCTGTATCCATTCTAAGCCTTATTGTATATTCAACACCGCGAAGTCCGTCGCTATGTATATTTTCAAGTGCTCTCCCTTTTACAACAAGATCCCTTCCCTGCAATTCCGTATTTGAAGGCTGGCTCCAGCCCTCAACCCACACTCTCAGCTGAGGAAGCACCACCCCTCCTGCTGACAGCTTTACACACATAATCCTTGCAGGATTTGAAATAAAGCTTTGTCTCTTTATTTCAAAGCTTTCATATTTAAGCTTGTCTTCACAAACTCCTGTAATCAATTCCAATTCCCTGTATACTTTGTCTGTACTCTCGCTAATTCCGGCAAAAAGCCGTCCCATCGGTACTTGTGTTCCATAGGTTTCCTTTATTCCACAGCATTTATTCAATAGAGCTTCTGCTTCGTCGATTTTCTTCTCTGTCAGCAAGATTCTAGCCTGACGCATATATTCCTTAGCATTCGCATCTAGATATCTTTCCTGCGGAATACCTGACAAACAGGTATTCTCAGAAAGCTCAAACAGTCCCTCTGAACCTCCATGTACCATGGCTCCCATGTGTCCGTTTCCTATGGGTAATGCCTAAGTCCATTCATTGGCAGAATTTTCATACCATAGTTTCATTTTATCTTTTACCTTTCAATTTTTTAGTATTTTTACTATCCCGCCTAGTTAAAATAACATGATAGTAATGGACTTGCCTCTTATTAACTAATCCATTATACCTATAATGTAATAGATTGTCTGGTAGGCAAAACCTCGCGATTTTTTATATTACATATGAGTTCAAATAATTCGACTGTGTGCTTCCGATAGCTTTCCCGATCTGTGATAGCTGTTTTGTCCAACAAAAATCCCTTTATAGTTTTGTTATCAAAGAGTGTTAAACAAATCTGCGTCAAGTGTGCATTTTTCACCTTTTTTCAATACTAAATTATATGTCCTATTATTATATAAAACAGTTCGTGATATATCTGAAGCGACTGCATAAACTATTGCACTTTTCAGAACTCCGTCACACCATTCGATATCAACAGTACAGCAGCCTCTGGCTTTAAGTCCTTTCACATAACCTTTGCTCCAAGCTTTTGGAAGGGCAGGCAAGAGGTGAATATTATTTTGATGGCTTTGCAGAAGCATTTCTGCAATAGCTGCCGTTCCTCCAAAGTTGCCGTCTATCTGGAATATATCTTGCAATAGACCTGGCATTGACGGGTGAAGGTCAAAAAGATTTGGATAAGTTGATTCGGTCAAAAGAATCTTCAGTCTGTGCAATGCGGAATCTCCATCCAGCAATCTTGCATAAAGATTAATCATCCATGCGCAGCTCCAGCCGGTATAGCCTCCGCCATTTTCTTCCTTCCTGCGCAGAACTGTTTTTACAGCTTCCACAAGGCTTGGATTGGTTAACAAACTATTATCGTATCCGGGGTAGACTGCATAAAGATGGGACATATGGCGATGGCCCACTTCCTCTTCTTCAAAATCCTCGTACCATTCCTGCAGTTGACCATATTTTCCTATTTTATATGGCGGAAGATGTTGTAGCTTTTGAGCAAGCAATTTTACAAAGAGGGTATTTTTATTCAATATTCTGCTTGCTTCAATACAATTGCTGAACAGCTCACGTATTACTGCAATATCATGAGTGCTGGATTTGCTGACATTGCATATTTTTCCGTCAGAGGTGATGAAACCATTCTCAGGGGAAGTCGAAGGAGAAGTGGCAAGAAAACCGTCACTATCCTCAATAAGCCAGTCATAGCAAAATTCTGCAGCACCAACCATTATTGGATAAGCTGTATTTTGGAGAAACTCAATATCACAGGTAAATAGATAGTGCTCCCATAGATGCTGGCAAAGCCAAGCACCACCAACCGGCCAATAAGCCCAGCGAGCGGATTCTCCAACGGCTGTGGGCGAGCGCCATATATCAACATTGTGATTGGTAACCCAGCCATTGCAATTATAGTTCGCTCTTGCAGCTTTCCTGCCTTTTATACTCAGTTCTTTGATCATATCAATCATTGGCAGGTGGCATTCGCCGAGATTGCAAACTTCGGCAGGCCAATAATTCATTTGAGCATTTATATTAGTTGTCCAATTACTGCTCCAGGCAGGGCGAAGGTCCTTGTTCCAGATGCCTTGAAGATTAGCTGGTTGGCTGCCTGCTCTTGAACTGGAAATGAGCAGATATCTGCCATAGTTGAAGTATAATGCTATCAACCCCGGATCGTCTTCACCACTGCTGAGCTTTTGAAGTCTGACATCAGTAGGCAATGAAGAGTTGATTGTACTTCCCAAATCAAGCTCTACTCTCGAGAATAAGCAGTTATAATCACAGAGATGCCGGCTGCGTAGTGTTGAGTAGTTATGTACCAGTGCTGCGGAGAGTTCCTTATTACAAATCTCGGATGTATTTTTTCCTTCTGAGACAGGGTCTTTATCATACCCGTTAAAACTGGTTGCAGCAGCCAGGAACAAATGAACTTCATCAGACGAGGTTATGATAATTTCACCGGAATTTTTTGTTATAGTACCGTTTAACGCATTAAGTGCTAATTGTATCTGGAAAGTCATACCTTTGCTGTTTTCATATATAACGGGATTTTCAGAATTCACGTAATTTGGATCTACGTGAGATGGACAATTTCCGGTTAGAATCATATCACCAGAATCCGAAAAAGAGATGTTGTGTTTTAAAATACTATCTAGTCTTATTCTCAGACTAAGGCGGCCAGATTCACTGGATGAAATTTTGCAGGAATAGACATTGTCAGCAGCTGAAATAAAAGATTCATTGACAATACGAGTATTGTCAACAGAGAATGAAACCGTAGATATCGCTCTCTCCAGGTCAAGCTCTCTTTTATAATCTGAGGTCTTACCGGAAAAATTATATTCTATAATTAATTTTCCCATTGGCATATATGATTCATTCCATGGCCCCAGCATTGTGTCCTCGATTATTTTTTGAGCATCTACATACCTTTTTTCAGAAATTAATTGCCTGACTCTGCCTAGCTCAATTTGTGCATCCGGATTACTTGTATCCCTCGGGAACCCTGACCAGAGTGTATCTTCATTTAATTCGATACATTCCTCCGGATACCCGCCATATATCATAGCTCCAAGTTTGCCGTTACCAAGGGGCAGAGCTTCCACGAAACGTTTTGCTGTATTTGTGTACCAAAGTGATGAATTGATTTTGCATGAATCCATATTGATTTATACCTCCCTGAAATATTACGAATTGACTTACTTTGTGGTTTCGCGGTTATTGAATAAAGTCATGTGAACAGAAAAGTACTGTTTTGTATGATTGTATCAATATTAATTTATAATTGTCAATATTATTAAAGTAATAAATTTTATATATTGACTATTAAAAATCATATGATAAAATATAATTAGAGTTAAACGTTTTGCTTAAGGAGTGATTTGTAATAGCTGCTACAATGAAAGATGTTGCCAGGCATACTGGGTTATCTATTGCTACTATATCTAAATACATAAATGGCGGTAATGTTTTAGATCAGAACAAGACAATCATTGAAAAGGCAATTAAAGAATTAAATTTTGAAGTTAATGAAATTGCCAGGGGATTAAAAACAAGTAAAACTAAAACTATCGGGTTGCTTATCCCAAATCTCGAAAATATATTTTTTACCAGCATTGTCTCAGAGGTTGAAAACATCCTGATTCAAAACGGGTACAGTACGATAATTTGCGATTATAAAGAAAATGACGAGCTGCAAAAGCAAAAGCTGGATTTTTTAGTAAAAAAGATGGTGGATGGTATTATCACCATGCCAACAGGAAATGACACCGACATTATAAACTCCTTGCTGGAGAAAGATATTCCGGTAGTACTTATTGACAGGGCACTTAAGGATATAAAATGTGATACTGTCCTGGTTGACAACCTTAATGCATCCTACAATGCTGTAGAACAGCTTATTGTGCGCGGTCATAAGCGTATTGGCATTATATGCGGTCCCAATAATATATTTACTGCCCAGGAAAGATTAAAGGGTTATGAACGTGTACATTATGATTATTCCATGGAAATTGATCCACAGCTTATAAAACAGGGATTGTACAGTGTGGAGAGCGGTTATGATTTGTATAAGCAACTTGTTGGTTTAGATAATCCGCCTACCGCTATTTTTGTTACAAATTATGAGCTAACTCTAGGCTCAATTATGGCGATTAATGAGAGTAATATACGAATTCCCGATGATATTTCCTTTATAGGTTTTGATAACTTGCAGCTTGCAAAGGTGGTTAAGCCTTCATTGTCAATAGTTGTTCAGCCTGTGAAACAGATTGGTGAAACAGCAGCAAATACAATGCTTAAAAGATTAAAGGGGGATACTTCAAATTTTCCTTCTATGATAAGGCTAAAGACGGAGCTGCTCATTAAGGATTCTGTCAAAAGCATATAGAAACTTATTATCTGATCATTCCTAAGTATCAAATTAAGAAGTAAGAGATTTGGTACTTAGGCTCTAAACACTAAAAGCGGAAGTACATCTTTTTTTTGCACGAAAGCTAAACGTTTAGCTTTCGTGCTGGCATACAAGGCTAAACGAAATTAATTACTTATTTTTGAGGTGGGGTATGGATAAATTATTACTAGGAATTGATATTGGTACTTCGGCCTGCAAGGTAGCATTGTTTGATCTTGAAGGCAAAGTGGTGGCTCAGTCCACACAGGAATACAAGGTATACTACCCATCGCCAGGTTTTGTAGAGCAAAACCCGAATGAGTGGTGGGAAAGTGTATGTACTGCTATAAAAGAGATTATTGCGGCAAGCTCTATTGAGCCTAAGAATATTGCCGGGATAGGTATTGACGGTCAGAGCTGGTCTGCTATCCCCATAGATAAAAATGGGAATGTTCTGCATAATACTCCTATCTGGATGGATACAAGAGCTTCGGATATTTGCTCTGAAACAGTTGACAGGATGGGGTTTGAGAGAATTTTCGAATTAAGCGGTAACGCCTTTGAACCTACCTATTCAACTCCTAAAATATTATGGTTCAAAAAGTATATGCCTGATATATACAAAGCAACTTTTAAATTTTTACAAAGTAATAGCTTTATCGCATATAAGCTCACCGGGAATATAACTCACGATTTATCCCAGGGTTATGGAGTTCATTCCTTTGATATGAGAAAGGGCTGCTGGAATGACCTCTTTTGCTCGGAACTAGGTTTTGACAGAGAAAAATTGCCGGAATTGTATCAATGTCATGAGGTTATTGGAGAAGTAACAAGCAATACGGCTCGGGAGACAGGATTAATGGAAGGAATTCCTGTTGTTGCAGGAGGACTTGATGCTTGCTGCGGAACGTTGGGTGCAGGAGTTATAAATCCCGGTCAGACTCAGGAGCAAGGTGGTCAGGCAGGTGGGATGAGCATATGTATTGATTCTGTTATTCCGCATCCTAAGCTCATACTTGGCTTTCACGTTTTACCGGATTTATGGCTGCTGCAGGGAGGGACAGTTGGCGGAGGAGGAGCAATAAGGTGGTTCAGGCAGGAATTGGGTGCGCATGAAGAAGCTCTTGCCTTGGCTTCAAACACCAACCCTTTTAAAATAATGGATGAGGAAGCTGCCGCGATTAATGCAGGTTCTGACGGTCTTGTTTTCTTACCGTATATGGCGGGTGAGCGTTCACCTATATGGGATAAAAAGGCAAAGGGGGTTTTCTTCGGTTTGTCCTATGAAAAGACGAGGGCACATATGATAAGGTCTGTTATGGAAGGATGTGCCTTTGCATTGCAGCACAATCTAATCACTGCTGAAGAAACAGGTGTGAAGGTTGATAAATTGGTAGCTATGGGTGGTGCTGCAAATAGCAGCTTGTGGACACAAATAAAGGCAGATATAACGGGAAAGGTGATTAAGGTACCGGCTTCTGATACTGCCACTACGTTGGGTGCTGCTATCCTGGCCGGTGTAGGAACAGGTTGTTATAAGAGCTTTTCAGAGGCTGTTGGCAGAACAATTTCAATTAAAAGAACGCATGCTCCGGATGAAAAAGTGAACGCAGAATATAAAAAATATTTTGATATTTATCTTGAAGTATACGAAAAGCTGAAAGATACAATGAAGAAAGTTTGAAAATCTGGTAAAGAGGAGTGATAAATTTTGAAAGCTGGAGTTTTATACGGTAAAGAGGACATAAGATATGAGGAAATCGATACTCCGACCGTGGGTGATTATGATGTACTGGTAAAGGTTAAAGCAACAGGTATTTGCGGCTCCGATATTCCAAGAGTGCTTGGAACTGCGGCTCATTATTATCCTATAGTGTTAGGGCATGAGTTTTCAGGAGAGGTTGCTGAAATAGGGAATAAGGTTTCAACGGTAAAAATTGGTGACCGGGTAGCAGGAGTACCTTTAGTTCCATGTCTAAAATGTGATGACTGTCAGAGGGGCAATTATTCACAGTGTAAAAAATACAGCTTTATTGGCTCCAGGGAGCAGGGCAGTTTTGCTGAGTATGTAAAAGTGCCTGAAAAGAATGTTGTTAAATTTGAAAATACCGTTACCTTTGAACAGGGTGCGTTCTTTGAACCGGCAACGGTTGCACTCCATGGACTTAATTGTGCAGATTTCCGCGGAGGCGAAGATGTGGCCATATTGGGTGGTGGAACAATCGGGCTGTTTACCGCACAGTGGGCAAAGATATTCGGGGCTAAAAGAGTTTTTGTTTTTGATATTGTTACTGAAAGATTAGAGCTGGCAAAAAAGCTGGGTGCAGATGTCATTATAAATACCTCAACTCCCGATTTTCAGAAACAAATAGATGAATACACAAACGGTAAAGGCTTTGGATACGTCTATGAGACGGCAGGAGTTGACGTAACAATGAAGCTGGCATTTGAAATAGCAGGCAACAAAGCTAATGTTTGCTTTATTGGAACCCCAAGCAAGGATTTGGTTTTTACACCTAAATTATTTGAGAATATGAATCGGAAGGAGTTTAAGCTAACAGGTTCCTGGATGTCATATAGTGCTCCGTTTCCGGGAAAAGAGTGGGAGCTTACCGCCCATTACTTTTCAACAGGACAGCTAAAGTATGATCAAAGTCTGATATTTAAAATGTTTCCGCTTTTAGATATCAACCAGGCATTTGAATTGTATAAAACGCCTAAAGAAGTAAAGGGAAAGATATTAATAACCGAATAGGAAGGTGATAATAAAATGCAGAGAATTCATCCATTAAAAGAACTGGTACTGGAACAAAAGAAGGGCAATGCTGTCGGAATCTATTCCGCCTGTAGCGCAAATGAATATGTTATAAAAGCCGCAATGGAGCGGGCAGCAAATACCGGTACATATGTGCTAATAGAGGCAACAGCAAATCAGGTTAATCAGTATGGCGGTTATACCGGAATGGAACCGGTTGATTTCAGAGATTTTGTCTATGATATTGCTGAAAAAATAGAGTTTCCAAAAAGTAAAATAATTTTGGGCGGAGACCATTTAGGTCCTCTTACCTGGAAGAATGAGAATGAACAGCCGGCAATGGAAAAGTCGTGTCAGCTTATTTATGACTATGTTATGGCCGGCTTTACCAAAATTCATATTGATACCAGCATGCATTTGAAGGATGATGATTCAGGAAAAAAACTGGACACCGGAGTTATTGCCAAGAGAGGAGCTCTATTGTGTCAGGAGGCAGAGAAGGCTTTTGAGGAACTCAGGAAGGGCAATCCGACAGCACTGAGACCGGTATATGTTGTGGGCAGCGAGGTCCCGATACCTGGAGGTAGCCAGGAGGCGGACGAAGGGATTCAGGTGACAAAGGTAAGTGATCTTGAAGAGATGATAGCAACATTTGAAAATGCCTTTTTAAGCTTGAATCTGAATGAGGCGTGGGACAATGTAATTGCAGTTGTTGTTCAGCCGGGTGTAGAATTTGGTGATGAAACAATACATCAATATAACCGCAATGCTGCAAAAGAGCTGTGTGCTGCACTGAAAAAATACCCTAATCTTGTATTTGAGGGCCACTCAACAGATTATCAGACTCCAAAAGCGTTAAAGGAAATGGTTGAGGATGGTATAGCAATACTGAAGGTGGGTCCGGCATTAACGTTTGCATTAAGAGAAGCTTTGTTTGCATTAAATCACATAGAAGAGGAACTTTTCAAATATAATCCCGACATACATTTGTCTAATTTTATAAATGTATTGGATGAAGCGATGCTTGAACAGCCTGAAAATTGGGCTAAACATTACCATGGGAACGGTATAAGGCTGCGTCTGGCAAGAAAATACAGCTTATCTGACAGGTGTAGGTATTATCTCCCTGAAAAAAATGTCAGAAAAGCCATAGAAAGAATGATCAACAATCTTAAGGCGGTTCCGGTTCCAATGACATTGATAAGTGAGTTTATGCCTGTTCAGTATAACAAGATTCGAAAAGGTGAGTTGAACAATGATCCTGAAAGTTTGCTGAAAGACAGGGTAATAAACTGTATTGATGACTATTTATATGCAACTATACAAGATAAAGTTTTATCTTGTTAAAAATATTAAAATGGAGGTGCAGCAATGTCTGTTGAGAATTATTTAAATATTATTAATCGGGTTATTGCAGATGGATATTATAAGGATACATGGGAGTCTTTAAGCGGACATCCGGTACCCAAGTGGTATTCAGATGCGAAATTTGGAATATTTATTCATTGGGGCGTGTACAGCGTACCTGCATATACAAATGAATGGTATCCGAGAAATATGTATCAAGAGGGCTCAAAGGAATATGAGCATCATATCAAAACATACGGGCCTCATGACAAGTTTGGATACAAGGACTTTATTCCAATGTTCAAAGCTGAAAAATTTGATGCTGGTGAATGGATGAAGCTGTTTAAAGATGCCGGAGCAAAATATGTAATGCCGGTAGCCGAGCACCATGACGGATTCCAAATGTATGACAGTGAACTGAGCAGGTGGAATGCCGTTAAAATGGGACCTGAAAAGGACATTTTAGCTGAACTCAAAGCTGCAGCTGAAAAAGAAGGCCTAACCTTCTGCGCTTCAAGCCATAGGGCGGAGCATTATTGGTTCCTGAACGGCGGAAGAAACTTTGCTTCAGATGTCAATGATCCGGAGTTTGAAGATTTTTATGGACCTGCCTGCCCGGGTGGAGATTATACTCACAATGTCACAATTAACCCTCCGACAAAGGAACACCTGGATGATTGGCTGGCACGTACATGTGAGCTGGTAGATAAGTACAGACCTAAGATAGTGTGGTTTGATTGGTGGATACATCAGCTGGCATTCAAGCCGTATCTGAAGAAATTTGCTGCTTATTACTATAATAGGGCTATTGAGTGGGGTGAAGAGGTTACTATCAATTATAAATATGAAGCCTTTGCTCCGACAACGGCAGTATTCGATATTGAACGCGGGCAGCTGGATGCAATAAGTCCAAGACTATGGCAGAATGATACTGCCATAGCTAAAAATTCCTGGGGCTATACAGAGAATAATGATTTTAAAAATCCAAATGAATTAATAAGTGACCTGATTGATATTGTTAGTAAAAATGGCTGTCTGCTTTTAAATGTAGGACCAAGGGCCGACGGCACAATAACAAAAGAGGATACGGATGTACTGCTGAAAATAGGTCAGTGGCTGAAAGTAAATGGAGAGGGCATATATGGCTCAACCTTCTGGCACGTATTCGGGGAAGGACCGACAGAAATACCAAAAGGAGCATTTACTGACACCAATAGAAGCCCATTCACAAGTGAAGACATCAGGTTTACATATAAAAATGGTTATGTGTACGCATATGTAATGAAAACACCGCAGGACGGCAACATAAAAATAAAAAGTATGAAGATTGTTTCTGAGGGTACAGGCGGCGGTGATTTTGAGATATCTTCAGTTTCGATATTAGGGTTTAAGGATGATATATCTTATACCCGGGATAATGAAGCATTGACAGTCAAGCTATCCAAGCCAATAGATAGTGATTACCCTATTTGCATAAAGATAAAGGTTAATTAATGAGATAAAGGAGCGTGTAAAAAATGAGTAATGATGTAATTAATCCTAATTTAGTACCACAAAGAATTCTACGTGGCGGAGATAAGATGCCAGGTATAGGTATGGGAACCTTTGGTTCCGACAGATTTACAGCGGAGGAGATAGCAGCTGCGGTAAAGGGAGCAGCAGAGGTAGGCTTCAGATTGTTTGACTGTGCTTCCGTATATGGAAACGAGCACCTGATTGGTGATGTTTTCGAGGAAATAATGAAGACAGGCATCAAGAGAGAAGAGTTGTTTATAACGTCCAAGGTATGGAATGACATGCATGGAAAAGGTGATGTTATGTTATCATGTGCCAA